>NZ_CAUQPH010000005.1:0-80960 GCF_963519925.1 uncultured Stenotrophomonas sp.
GGCACCTGCAGGGTGCCGGCGCGGCCGGCGGCGGCGAACACGCGCGCGCTCTGGCCCAGCTCCACTTCCGCCGCCGCTTCCGGCGCCAGGCTGACCCGGGTGGCGTAGGTGCGGCCCTGCGCATCGGCAGCCGGGGCGATCTCGCGGATCGTGCCCGGCAGCATCTGGCCCGGCGCGTTCCACAGTTCCACCTGCACCTGCTGGCCGACCTTGTAATCGCGGATGTTGCTTTCCGGCAGTGCGATGAGGACCTCGCGGCCGCCATCGGCCGCCAGGGTGAACACCGTCTGCCCGGCGCCCACCACCTGCCCGGCTTCGGCCTGGCGGCTGGCGATCACGCCGTCGGCCGGAGCGCGCAGCTGCGCATACCCGGTCTGGTTGCGAGCCACGGCCAGGTTGGCACGCGCGGCATTGGCCTGGCCCTGCGCGGCCTTGAACGCGGCGGTCTGCGCATCGAGGGTGGACTGGCTGACCAGCTGCTGCTGGGCGAGCGTGGCGTAGCGCTTCTGGTCGTCGCGGGCGCGCACCAGGTCGGCTTCGGCCGCGGCCAGCTGCGCCTGCGACGCGCTCGCCTGCGAGGCGAAGTCGGCCGCATCCAGTTCCGCCAGCAGGTCGCCCTTGCGCACGCGCTGGCCGGCATCGACATGGCGCTTGACCAGGTTGCCGCCGACCCGGAACGACAGCGGGCTTTCCTCGCGCGCATGCACCTCGCCCGGGTATGCCGCCACTTCCTGCCCGCTCACGGTGCCGGGCTGCACCACCAGCACCGGGGTCGGCGCGGCCGGCTCGACATCCTGTTTGCCACACGCTGCCAGCATCAACGCCAGCAGCCCACCGCTCATCCATCGCACGTTGTTCATGAGGTCTCGGACCTTGAAGTACCGGGGGGAACCGCGTGGAGGCAACACTCCATTCCACGACGGCTAATAGTGAACCAGTCGGTATAGTATAAATATCGAACCGATTGGTCTAGTATTGTTTGGATGACTGCCCGCACTGCCGCTACCGCCCCGTCCAAGCCCGCTGCCAAGGCCGCCGGACCCGGCCGTCCGAAGGATCTGGGCAAGCGCGCCTCGATCCTGGACGCGGCCAAGGCATTGTTCGTCGAACAGGGGTACAGCGGCGTCAGCATGGACAGCATCGCGGCCCAGGCTGGCGTCTCCAAGCTGACCGTTTACAGTCATTTCGGCGACAAAGAGACCCTTTTCACCGAAGCTGTGAAATCAACCTGCGTTGAGATGCTGCCCGACGCGCTGTTCGTCACCGATGCCGACGGCGCCCTGCGCGAGAAGCTGCTGGGCATCGGCCGGGCCTTCTTCACCATGATCACCTCGCCGGCGGCAGTGGCCGTGCAGCGGGTGATGATGGCGCCGGACACCGACGACCGGATCCGCGAGATGTTCTGGCTGGCCGGCCCGCAGCGCACCAGCGATGCCCTGGCCGAGTTCCTGCGTGCGCGCACCGAGCGCGGCGAGCTGGAGCTCAGCGACTTCCACACCGCCGCCCTGCAGTTCTTCACCCTGATCAAAGGCGAGCTGCATACGCATATGATGTGCGGGCTGCGACCGGCCCCGGCCGAGTGCGACGCCGACGCCCATGTGGCCGCCAGCGTTGAATTTTTCCTGAGGGCGTACGCCACCCGCCCGCTGCGGTGATGACAACATGAATGGACCGGAGGTCGCGGTGACTTCCGGCACTGCGACCCCGGCGCGACGGCAGCGATGCTCTCAGCGCGCCGCCGGCTCCCGGCACCGGTAAAATGGCCGGCCCCTTGCGCTGGATTGAGAACCCCCATGACGATCGATTACGCCCACGCCCGCGAACTGATGGTTGAACAGCAGATCCGTCCCTGGGACGTGCTGGACATCCGCGTGCTTGATGTACTGGCACGTTTGCCGCGGGAGGCGTTCGTCGCCGATGCGCACCGCGCCCTCGCCTATGCCGATATTGAACTGCCGCTGGGCAATGGCGCGAAGATGATGAAGCCGGTCATCGAAGGCCGCACCCTGCAGGCGCTGAACCTGCAGGCAGGCGATGAAGTGCTGGAAATCGGCACCGGCAGCGGCTTCCTGAGCGCCTGCATGGGCGAACTGGCCCGCGAAGTGCTGAGCCTGGAAATCGATCCCGCCCTGGCCGCTGCCGCCCGTGCGCGCCTGGATGCCGCCACCCTCGGCAACAACGTCCGCATCGAGACGGCCGACGCATTGACCTGGGACACCGAGCGTCGCTTTGATGCCATCTGCGTCACCGGCGCGGTGGACACCATCCCGGCCCGCTTCATCCAATGGCTGCGCCCGAACGGTCGCCTGTTCGTCATCCATGGCCGTGCCCCGGTGATGGAAGCGGTGCTGGTCAAGGCCGACGGCAGCCAGGAATCCCTGTTTGAAACCGATATCGACTACCTGCGCGGTGCCGCGCCGGCACCCCAGTTCCATCTCTGAGTCCAAGGAAGCCGCAATGATCCGCCGATCCCTCGCTATTGCGCTGGCCGCCGCGCTGCTGCCCATGACCGCCTCTGCCGCCGACCTGCTGCAGGTCTACGAAATGGCGCGCAATGGCGATCCGCAGCTGTCCGCCGCAGAATCGACCCGTCTGTTCGACAAGGAAGGCGCCGTGCAGGCGCGTGCGGCGCTGCTGCCGCAGATCAACGGTGAGGCCTCGCTCACCCGCAACCGTACCAACCCGAACTACGACGTGAGCTCGGACTCGTACACCACCAAGAACCGCAATTACGGGATCAGTGGTTCGCAGACGCTGATCAACTTCACCCAGTTCGCCAACCTGCGCGCGCAGCGCGAGCTGAGCAAGGCCGCGGACTTCACCCTGGATTCGGCCAACGACGACCTGATCGTGCGCACCTCGGCGGCGTACTTCAACGTGCTGGTGGCCATTGAATCGCTGTCGGCGGCACAGACCAACGAAGCGGCGGCGAAGAAGCAGTTCGACTTCGCCGACAAGCGCCTGGAAGTAGGCCTGGCCCCGATCACCGACGTGCATGAAGCGCGCGCCCAGTACGACCAGGCCCGCGCCAACACCATCATCGCGCAGAACACCCTGGCCGACGCCTACCAGGCGTTGACCGAACTGACCGGCCAGCCGGTGACCGACCTGCGCGCCCTGCCGGCCGACTTCCGTCCGGAACTGCCGGCCAAGTACGCCACCATCGACCAGCTGGTCAACGAAGCCGTCGCGCAGAACCCGGCGCTGAAGGCGCAGGAACTGCAGGTGAGCGCGGCCGAAGCCAGTGTGTCGGCAGCGCGCGCCGGCCACCTTCCGACCCTGTCGCTGGGCGCGAGCGTGGGCCGCCAGGCCAGCTGGGGCGACGTGGTCGGCAGCGGTTCCAACTTCAGCCCGGACGCGCGCAGCAACAGCGTCGGCCTGACCCTGAGCGTGCCGATCTTCTCCGGCGGCGCCACCCAGTCCGGCGTGCGCCAGGCCCTGGCCCAGCGCGACATCGCCCAGGACGGCTACGAGCAGCAGAAGCGCGCCTTGGACCGCAACACCCGCAACGCCTACCAGACCCTGGTGGCGGGCATCAGCGAAGTGGAAGCGCGCCGCCTGGCGGTGGTCTCGGCACAGAGCGCCTACGACGCCTCGCAGGTCGGCCTGGAAGTGGGTACCCGCACCGTGCTGGACGTGATCCAGAACCAGCGCATCCTGTTCTCGGCCCAGCTCGAGTACGCCAACGCCCGCTACACCTTCCTGCAGAACCGCCTGCAGCTGGGCCAGGCGGTCGGCGTGCTGGACATCGCCGAACTGCAGGACATCAACCGCCTGCTGACCCAGCAGGCCGCCGCGCCGAGCACCACGGTCAACAGCCAGTGATCCAGCGGTAATCCGGAAACGAAAAAGCCACCTGCGAAGGTGGCTTTTTTTTAATGCGCAAGGACCACGGGCAAGTCGGCCGTAGAGCCACGCCCTGCGTGGCTGCTCTCCCGTCAGGCACCGCGCAGCCACGCAGGGCGTGGCTCTACCGTATTGGCCGGCATCGTTTTTGGGTGTTGGCCCTTCATTCCAGCGGCGGCGGAAGCTGCGGTGCGATCAGTTCCACGGTGCGCTTCAACGCGCCACGTCCGTTGCTCACCAGCGCGCAGCCGGCGCTGGCCATGTCCTCGCGCTCCTGCGCGTCCTGCAGCAGGGTCAGCAGGGCATCGCCGACCCCTGCTACGTCATCGGCGATCACCACCGCACCGGCTTCGCGCATGCGCCGGGAAATCTCGGAAAAGTTGTGCAGGTGCGGGCCGGTCACCGTAGCCGTGCCCATCGCGGCCGGTTCCAGCAGATTGTGGCCGCCGATCGGCTGCAGGCTGCCGCCGACGAACGCCACCTGTGCGCAGCCGTAGAACGCCATCAGCTCGCCCAGCGTGTCGATCACGAACACGTCGCTGTCCGGCTGCGGCCACTGCTGCTGGCGGCGGGTGCTGACCTTCCAGCCCTGCTCGCGCGCCAGCGCTTCCACCCGGGGGAACCGTTCGGGGTGACGCGGCGCCCACAGCAGCAGCAGGCCGGGAACCTCGGCACGCAGGCGCCGGTGCAGGTCGATGATCGACTGCTCCTCGCCTTCATGGGTGCTGGCGGCGATCCACACCGGGCGCGCGCCCGGCACCGCAGCGTGGAAATGCGCGGTGAACTCGCGCACGTTCGGCGTGGCGATGTCGAACTTCAGGTTGCCCAGCGGCTGCACCTGCTCGGGCAGCGCGCCCAGCTGGATGAAACGTTCGGCATCGTCGGCCGACTGCGCGGCCACGCAGGTAACCGTGCGCAGGGTGCGCTCGATCAGCGGGCGCAGCAGGCGGTAGCCGCGCAGCGACCGCGCCGACAGCCGCGCATTGAGGATGTACACCGGAATGCCGCGGTCACGGCAGCCGAACAGCAGGTTCGGCCACAGCTCGGTTTCCAGGATCAGCGCCAGGCTGGGCTTGAAGTGGCCGAGGAAGCGGCCGACGCTGCCCGGCACGTCATAGGGCAGGTAAACATGGTCGACCGCATCGCCCCACAGCGAGCGCACCCGTTCCGAGCCGGTGGGGGTGATGGTGGTGATCACCCAGCGGATGTCCGGGCGCAGCGCACGCAGGGCATTGACCAGCGGCGCCGCCGCGTTGACCTCGCCCACCGACACCGCGTGCAGCCAGACCCGGGGCTGGCCGGTGGGTTGCGGATAGGAGGCGTAGCGCTCGTCCCAGCGCTGGAAGTATTCACGCACCCGGAAGCCACGCCAGACCAGGTGGTACACCGTGATCGGCAACAGCAGGTACAGCACGACCGAATACAGGCCGCGCAGGATCCATTCGACAGGGCTTTTACGCATGCGCAGAGGATACGGGAGCGGCACCGGGAAAGACATGCGGGGACGGGGCGACGCACCGCAACGGACGCATGACTTAGAATCGGGGCATGTCCGATAACGCTTCCACCGCCACCCGGCCGTCCCTGCGCAACCCGCGCCATTGGCCGACCTTCGCCTTCATCTTCCTGGCCTTCGGCATTGCCCGCCTGCCGTGGGGCCTGCAGCGCGCGCTCGGCCGGGGCGTGGGCACCGTGGCCTACCACGTGGCCAGCAGTCGCCGGCGCGCGGCCGAGGTGAACCTCAAGCTGTGCTTCCCGGAGAAGGACGACGCCTGGCGCCAGCGCTTGCTGCGCGACAGCTTCGATGCGCTGGGCGTGGGCATCTTCGAGTTCGCCCGGGCCTGGTGGGGCAGCATCGACAGCATCCGCCCGAAGGTGCAGGTGGAAGGCCTGGAGCACCTGCAGCGGATGCAGGCTGAAGGGCGCGGGGTGCTGCTGGTCTCGGGCCACTTCATGACCCTGGAAATGTGCGGGCGGCTGCTGTGCGACCACGTCGACCTGTCGGGCATGTACCGCAAGCACCGCAACCCGGTCTACGAGTGGGCGGTGAAGTTCGGCCGGCTGCGCTATGCCAAGGCGATGTACGCCAACGAGGACATCCGCGCCACCGTGCGCCACCTGAAGAAGGGCGGATTCCTGTGGTATGCCCCGGACCAGGACATGCGCGGCAAGGACACCGTGTTCGTGCCGTTCTTCGGCCACACCGCGTCGACCATCACCGCCACCCACCAGCTGGCGCGGATGACCGGGTGTGCGGTGATTCCGTATTTCCACCGGCGTGAGGGCGGGAAATATTTCCTGAAGATCGGCGCGCCGCTGGAGAACTTCCCCAGCGACGACGTCGAAGCAGACACGGCACGGGTGAACCAGGCCATCGAAGCCATGGTGCGCGAAGCCCCCGACCAATACCTGTGGATCCACCGCCGCTTCAAGCGCCAGCCGGGCGGCAGAAGCGATTTCTACAAGTAACGCCACGCCCTGCGTGGCTGCGCGGTGCCCTGCCGTAGAGCCACGCCCTGCGTGGCTGCGCGGTGCCGAGCGAAGAGCAGCCACGCAGGGCGTGGCTCTACAGATCCCAGCGGCACCATGCGTACGGGTATTCGCCAATGCTCTCGGCCAGACCGGCGCGCAGGGGATTGGCGACGATGTAGCGCGCAGCATGTTCCAGGGACTCGTCGGTACGGATCGCGTGATCGTAGTAGCCGTGTTGCCACACCTTGCCACCCCCCAACCGGCGGCTGCTGTAAGACTTGAAGACATTCATGCAACTCGCCAACGTACCGCGCCGAAGTTCCATCAGCCAATGCACATGATCGGGCATCACCACCCACGCCATGGACCGGCTGCGGCCGCAGCGCTCGACATGGCGAAGCGAATCGATGACCGCCTCCGCATTGGCGGCATCGGCAAACAGCCTGCGCCGACCATGCACAACAGTGGTAAGGATGTAGAGATACCCGGTTTGGGAAACGCGATGACGTCGAAGTCGGGGACTGGACATGCGAACAGGGTGCCCAAGCCGAAGCAAGCCCGGCATCACCGAATCCCTCACCTGCGCGTAGAGCCACGCCCTGCGTGGCTGTGAGGTGTCGGGTCAAGCGCGATGCCAACACATCTGCGCCGAGCCCTGGCATCGCGCCAGCCACGCAGGGCGTGGCTCTACGTTGCGTTTACCCTTCGTTCGGTTCGTCGCTGGCCAGCAGGCTGCCGGCGTACAGCGCGGCTAGCAGCAGGGTCAGGCCGCCCCAGAAGGTGGAATAGAACGCCAGGTGGGTGTTGAGCGGGAACACGGTGACCGCCAGCGCGAGCATTGCCGGGCGCGCGCGTTCGCGCGCCGCCATCGGCGCAAAGCGCCAGGCGCGCCACGCCTGGGCGGTGGCGGCCAGCCACAGCAACAGGCCCAGGACGCCGGTTTCGGCAAGGATCTCCAGCAGGATCTGATGGGCATGCAGGGCCGGGCCGTCGCCCCACACTTCCGGGTGCTCGGGGGTTGGATTGCACTGCGGGTAGGCGTCGCGGAAGCCGCGCGCGCCCACGCCGTTGACCGGGTGCTGCTCGATCATGCAGCCCGCCGCCGCCCAGATCTGGGCGCGCCCGGACAACGCCTGGTTGACCCCATCGCTTTCGCCTTCCCAGGCCATCGCGGTGCGCGCCAGGCGCTCACGGACCTGGCTGGAACCCACGCCCAGCCCGACCGCCACCACCAGCCCCAATGCGACGCAGGCCATCAAGCCGCGTGCGCCCAGCAGGCGCCAGCCCGAAAACGCCAGCACCAGCGCATAGGTCAGCCACGCCGCGCGCGAACCGGCCAGCACCAGCACCACGCCCACGGCCAGGGCCGCCACCACCCAGCCCCAGCGACCGAAGCGCGCCGCGGCAGCAAACAACAGGAACGGCGACAGGCTCGCCAGCACCTGCCCGAATTTCAGGTTGCATGGCCCGAGGACGCCACTGAGGCGATCGGCCGCTGCCATCTCCGCCGGCGCGCACAGGCCGTACCCGCTGATCGCCCACTTCAACTGGTCCATCGACCAGAACAGCGGGCTGGTGCCGAGCGCTGCCTGCGCCAGGGCATCCAGCGTCCACACCCCGGTGATCGCGGCAATGCCCTTCAAGGTCAGCGCACGCCGCTCCGGGGTGGCCACCGCAATGGCCACCAGCCACATGAAAGGCAGGTAGCGCAGGCCGGCGGCGGTCTTGCGCCATGCCGCGCCCGGGTCGATTGCATCGAAGGTGGAAAATGCCTGCGGCAGCCAGTAGCCCAGGAACAGGATGCTGGTCAGTGCCCACGCCGGGCTGCTCAGCATGCGCTGCTTGCCCTGCAGGCGCAGCTGCACCATGCGCGCCGCCGCATACAGCGCACCGAGCCCGAGTACGGTTTCGGCGATGCCGGGCAACGGCAGCAGCGCCACGTAGGCGATCACCCACCATGGCGCCCAGCGGCCGGCACGGAAGCCCGGCGAACCCGGTGCCGTGAGCGGCTCAGCCAGCGAGGGAGGTATAGAGCTGGAGCGTGTCACGTTGCATCGCCTGCAGGGTGAACGGAATACGCGACGGCAGCGAAGGCGGCTGCGCCAGCAGCTGCAGCGCGCGCGCCAGCAGTGCCTCGGCGTCACCCAAGGGTACCGCGCCGGACGGCTGCAGTTGTTGCAGCAGCTCGCCCACGCCGCCCTGGTTCCAGCCCAGTACAGGCCGGCCCACCGACAGCGCCTCGACCACGGTGCGACCAAAGGCTTCGGGCTTGTCCGACAGCTGCAGGACCAGATTGCTTGCCGCGTAGGCCTCGGCGATGCGCGCGGTGGGGGGCGTCATCAGCACCGCCTCGGCGATGCCCAACGCGCGCGCCTGCGCTTCCAGCTCCTCCACGTAGCGCTCGCGTCCGGGTTCGCGGGTACCGGGCATCCACAACCGCGCCGGCACGCCGGCCGCATGCAGCCCGGCCAGAAGGGTCAGCGCGTGGCCATGGCCTTTGAGCCGGGTGCCACGCCCGGGCAATAGCAGCAGCGGTGCCTCGCCGGCCAGTGCCGGATGCTGCGCGGCCACCGCCAGGCGCGGACGCCGGTCGTTGCCGCCCACGCGCGGGAACTGGGCAGGATCCACGCCACGCGGGATCACCTGCAGGCGCTCGGGAGGCACGCTTGGGTAATGCGCAAGCACGAACTCACGCACGCAATTGGACACGCAGATCACCCGCTCACCGCTGGTCATCACCGCGCTGTAGCGGCTGGGCGAATTCAGCCCATGCACGGTGGTGACCCAGTGCGGGCGCGCGGCCGCCGGCAGGTTGCGGACGGCGTACAGCCCGAGCCAGGCCGGCAGGCGCGAGCGCGCATGCACGATATCGGCGCGGGTTTCCGCCAGCAGGTTGCGCAGCGTGCGCACGTGGCGCAGCGTCCACAGCGACTTCCTGCCGATATCCAGGGTGAGGTGTTCGGCGCCGCTGGCCAGCAGCGGCTCGACCAGGCGGCCCCCGGCGGACACCACGATCGCGCGGTGCCCGGCCGCGACCAGCGCCGCGGCGATTTCAAGCGTGGAGCGCTCGACCCCGCCGGAGTGCAGCGCCGGCAGCAGCTGCACCACGGTCAGTCGGCGCACGTGCGGTCCTGCCAGCTCAGTCGGCCAGCTCGAAGACCGACCCGCAGTACGGGCACGCGGCTTTGCCGTTGGGCTCGTCTTCGATCGGCAGATACACGCGCGGGTGCGAGTTCCACAGCGCCATTTCCGGCGTCGGGCAGCTCAGCGGCAGATCGCTGCGGTGCACGGTGTAACGCTTTTCGGCATTGGCGGGCGCGGTGGCGGTATGGCTCATGGCGTGGACACAGATTGGGGGTGCGAAGGGCTCGATTCTAGCACCCGGGGCGCAGGGCGGGCGGCGGGCGGTCGCCGCGGGGCGACCCTGCCGGGAACAGCGATCCGCGATTTTTCCGGGTTTAGATCGAACTAATTTCACTTGCCATACCCGCCCGGGCTGTTGCAGGATCGGCTGCGTTCCGATCAAAACACCCGATCGCATGGCCCGCCCCCCGCCGGACCTGCATCGCTTCGACTGCCCCATGGGCGGCCGGGGTGCTGCTGTCTGCCGAGGTCGCCGATGCGGGCTTGCCCTGCCGCCTGTCCCACCCGGGAGATCCCTGCATGACCCAGCCGCACCCCCGCCCTGCCCGCCGCGCCCTGCTTCCGCTCGCGCTTGCCCTGGCCTGCTCGCCTGCCTTCGCGCAGGGCCTGCAGACCTCCTTCGAGCCCGGCGAACCGGCCCCGCAGAGCGGCACCGGCGGCGTGCAGCTGAAGATCGGCAAGGGACCGGAAGCGCCGTATGCGGCCAAACCGGGCGTTGGCTACAGCGGCTTGCGCGCGCTGCACTACGCCAGCGCCGGCGGCACTGCCAGCACCAGGCTGTTCAGCACCGACGTGAGCATCGAGGCCGATACCACCCTGTCGTGGCTGGTCCTGCCCGAAATCGTGGGCGGCGATACCGTGGCGTCCACCTATGTCTCGCTCGACCTGGTGCTGGACGACGGCAGCCGCGTCTCGGCCAGCGCTGTGCGCGACCTGCATGGCGTTGCGCTGGGTGCCAAGGCGCAGGGCGACTCCAAGACCCTGTACCCGCAGCAATGGGCGCACAAGTCGGTGCGCCTGGGCGACGTGGCCGCCCTGCGCGGTCGCCGCGTGGTCGGCGTGGAACTGGCCCTGGCCAGCGCCGACGGCGCGCCGGTGTCGGGCTGGATCGATGACGTGCGCCTGGACAACCAGCCGCGCAACACCCCCGCGCGGCCGTCCGACTGGGTGCTCACCACCCGTGGCACCCAGGCCAACGGCACCTTCTCGCGCGGCAACAACTTCCCCGCCACGGCGGTACCGCACGGGTTCAACTTCTGGACCCCGGTGACCGATGCCGGCGCACTGAACTGGCTGTACCGCTGGAACGAACAGAACAACGCCGCCAACCGCCCGCAGCTGCAGGCCCTGGCGCTGAGCCACCAGCCCAGCCCGTGGATGGGCGACCGCCAGACCTTCCAGGTGATGCCCTCGGCCACCCGGGGCGTGCCGGAAGCCGACCGCACCAAGCGCGCGCTGTCGTTCTCGCGCGACAACGAAAGCGCACGCCCCTACCGTTATTCGGTGCGCTTCGACAATGGCATCGCCGCCGCCATCGCGCCGACCGACCATGCCGCGCTGTTCCAGTTCGATTTCCCGAAGGACGGCGACGCCAACCTGCTGTTCGACAACGTCGACGCGCGCGGCGGGCTGAACCTGGATGCGGCCACGCAGACCCTTTCCGGCTACACCGATGTGCGCAGCGGCCTGTCCAACGGTGCCACCCGCATGTACGTGGTGGCCAGCTTCGACCGGCCGTGGCGCAGCAGCGGACGCATCGACAGCGGCCGCCCCACCGGCTACATCAAGTTCGACCCCGGCAGCGAGCGCCGGGTGACCATGCGCATCGCCACCTCGCTGATTTCGGTCGAACAGGCCCGCCACAACCTGGCACTGGAAATCGCAGCCGGGGACACCCTGGCCACGGTGGCCGGCCGCGCCCAGGACGCGTGGGACCAGCGCCTGGCCCGCTTCGACATCGGCCAGGCCAGCGACGACCAGAAGACCACGCTGTATTCCAGCCTGTATCGCCTGTACCTGTACCCCAACTCGGGGTATGAAAACGCCGGCACCGCCGCCGCTCCGGACTGGCGCTACGCCAGCCAGGCCAGCGCGGAGGACGACAACACCGACGGCAGCGCGTTGCGCAGCTTCGCCCCGATCCGCGACGGCAAGGTCTACGTCAACAACGGCTTCTGGGATACCTTCCGCACCACCTGGCCGGCGTATGCGCTGTTCACCCCGGACGATGCCGGCGCCCTGGTGCAGGGCTTCCTGGAGCAGTACCGCGCCGGTGGCTGGGTCGCGCGCTGGTCCTCGCCGGGCTATGCCGACCTGATGGTGGGCACCAGTTCGGACGTGGCCTTCGCCGACGCGTACCTGAAGGGCATCACCGGCTTCGACCCGGCCGAGGCCTACCAGGCAGCCCTGCGCAACGCCACCGTGGTCCCGCCAGACCGTCACGTGGGCCGCAAGGGCATGGACAAGAGCACGTTCCGCGGCTACGCCAGCGCCGACGTGCACGAAGGCATGTCGTGGACGATGGAAGGCGCGCTCAACGACTTCGGCATCGCCAACATGGCCGACGCACTGGCCAAGCGTGCCACCACTGCCGCCCTGCGCGAACGCTACAGCACGGAGGCCGACTATTTCCGCCACCGCGCCGGCACCTACGCCACGGTGTTCGACCCGGCCGCCGGCTTCTTCCAGGGCCGCAACGACGACGGCAGCTGGCGCGTGGACGCCAAGGACTACGACGCACGCATCTGGGGCCACGACTACACCGAATCCAATGGGTGGACCTTCGCCTTCACCGCCGCGCATGACGGCGAAGGCCTGGCCGGGCTGTACGGTAGCCGCGAGAAGCTGGCTGCAAAGCTGGACACCTTCTTCAGCACACCGGAAACCGCAGAT
This sequence comes from uncultured Stenotrophomonas sp., assembly GCF_963519925.1. NCBI lineage: Bacteria > Pseudomonadati > Pseudomonadota > Gammaproteobacteria > Lysobacterales > Lysobacteraceae > Stenotrophomonas > uncultured Stenotrophomonas sp. Next base: position 12,355 of record NZ_CAUQPH010000005.1, read on the forward strand.
CCGAAATTCTCCGGCTCCTATGGCGGCACCATCCACGAGATGACCGAAGCGCGCGATGTGCGCATGGGCATGTACGCGCACAGCAACCAGCCCTCGCACCACATCCCGTGGATGTACCTGTACGCGGGGCAGCCGTGGAAGACCCAGCAGCACGTGCGCGAGATCCTGTCGCGCCTGTACGTGGGCAGCGAGATCGGCCAGGGGTATCCGGGCGATGAGGACAACGGCGAAACCTCGGCCTGGTACGTGCTGGCCTCTCTGGGCCTGTACCCGCTGCGCATGGGGTCGCCGGAATACGCGATCGGTTCGCCGGCCTTCAAGCACGCCCGGGTGGAACTGCAGGGCGGCGCGGTGCTCACCGTGAACGCACCGGAAAATTCGGACCGCAACATCTACGTGCAGTCGTTGAAGATCAACGGCCAGCCGTGGACCAAGACCTGGGTGCCGCATGAGGTGATCGCCAAGGGCGCCACCCTGGACTTCGAGATGGGCCCGGCGCCGTCGACCTGGGGCACCGGCCCGGACGACGCACCGCGTTCGCTGACCGCACGCGGTGAGCGCCCTGCGCTGCTGCATGACCTGCTGGGCAAGGGTGCGCGTGCGCAGCTGGAGGATGGGAAGGCGCTGGCCGCGCTGGTGGATGACGATGCGGGCACCGTGGTGCCGTTCGGTGGCAAGGGCAACGTCGTGTTCAGCGGGGTGGCCGACGGCGCGCCCTCGATGTACACCTTGACCAGCGGCAACGCAGCGATCCGTGGCGGCAAGTGGACGCTGGAAGCGCGCAAGGCCGGCGGCAGCTGGGTCACCCTGGACCAGCGCAGCGGTGAGACCTTCCAGTGGCAGCAGCAGACCCGCCCGTTCCGGATTGCCAAGCCGGGCCGTTATTCCGAGTACCGGCTGCGGATTGAAGGCCCCGGCCGGATGCAGCTGGCCGAGGTGGAGTTGCTGGCCCCGGCGGCGCCCTAACGCATCGGGCGCGTCGGGACCGCGTGGGACACGCATGGCGTGTCGCTACGCGGCATCCGCGCACGCCCCGCCGATCCAGGCACCGCCAAAACCGCGTAGGGACACGCCATGCGTGTCCACCCAATGCCAGAACCCGCGTAGAGACACGCCATGCGTGTCCGCGCAGTGCCAGAACACGCGTAGGGACACGCCATGCGTGTCCAAGCAGTGCCGGAACACGCGTAGGGACACCCCATGCGTGTCCGCGCGGTGCCAGAACACAAGGTAGAGCCACGCCCTGCGTGGCTGCGCGGTGCCGGAACGAAGAGCAGCCGGGCAGAGCCCGGCGCTACCGGGAGCCGACCAGGCCGGCGTACAGCGCGAACAGCTGCTTGAAGTACCGCTTCGAAGGACGAGTGCGCATGGCGCCGTTCCAGAGGGGGGAAGTGGTCGGGCCCGGGGTGGCAGGGTCCTGGGGACCACCGCCAAGCCGGGCCGCGTGGGGGTATTTGGCCCGTGGCAGGTTGCAGGGTGGTGACCGTGGGGCTGCGGGGAGGTTGCGGCCATCTCGCGCGGTAGGTACCGACCGTTGGTCGGTACACGGGGAAACATCAAATGCAAAAGGGACCGGTGCGGTGCACCGATCCCTTTTGCAAGGTCTACCGACCAACGGTCGGTAGCTACCTGCAGAGCATCCGGCCAACGGCCGGGGCTACCCGTTTTTGCTTCGCAAAACCGGACCGCGCAATGCGCGGTCCGCATTGGAACCGCTGAAGGCCTCAGGCCTTCTCCGATTCCAATTGTTTGCGAATCTGCGCATCCACGGCCGCGATCGCGGTCATGTTGAGCACGCGGCGCGAGGTCGCGCTGGTGGTCAGGATGTGCGCCGGCTTGGCCACGCCCATCAGGATCGGACCGATCGCCACGCCGTCGGTGAACACGCGCACCAGGTTGTAGGCGATGTTGGCCGCTTCCAGGTTCGGCAGCACGAACAGGTTGGCGCGGCCCTTCAGCGTGCTGTCCGGCAGCAGCTTCTGGCGCAGCGCTTCGTCCCATGCGGTGTCGCCCTGCATTTCACCGTCCACGTTCAACCGCGGGTTGCGCTTGAGGAGCAGCTCGCGCACGGTGCGCATCTTCAACGCATCCTTGGAATCGTGGCTGCCGAAGTTGGAGTGCGACAGCAGCGCCACCTTCGGTTCGATCCCGAACAGCTTCATGCGGTAGGCCGCCTGCAGCGTGGCTTCGCAGATCTGCTCTGCCGTGGGGTCTTCCTGCACGTGGGTGTCCACGAAGAAGAACACGCCCTGCTGGTTGATCACGCCGGTCATCGCCGAGGTCGAGGTGACCTTCGGCTCCAGCGGCAGCACGCTGCGCACGTAGCCCAGCTTCTTGTGGAAGCGACCGACCACGCCGGTGAGCAGCGCATCGGCTTCGCCGCGCGCGACCATCACCGCCGCGATCAGGGTCGGGCGCGAACGCATCAGGTTCTTGGCCGCCGCCACCGTCACGCCGCGACGGCCGGTGAGGTTGTGGTAGTACTGCCAGTATTCGTTGAAGCGCGGATCGTCGTTGATGTTGGTGATGTCGAAATCGACGCCCGCCTTCATGCGCAGGCCCATGCGCTCGATGCGCGATTCGATCACGTCCGGGCGGCCGATCAGGATCGGCAAGGCCAGGCCTTCATCAACCACGTTCTGCACCGCGCGCAGCACCACTTCTTCTTCGCCTTCGGCATACACCACGCGCTGCTTGTCGGCGCGCGCACGGTCGTACACCGGCTTCATCATCAGGCTGGTGCGGTAGACGAACTGGGCCAGCTTCTCGCGGTAGGCTCCCATGTCGGCGACCGGGCGCGTAGCCACGCCGGAATCCATCGCGGCCTGCGCCACGGCGGCCGACAGCTCCACCAGCAGGCGGCGGTCGAACGGGCGCGGAATCAGGTAGTCGCGGCCGAAGCTCGGGGTGTCATCGCCATACGCCGAGCCCAGGTCGCTGGCCTCGCGGCGCGCCATCGCGGCGATCGCGTGCACGCAGGCGATCTTCATTTCTTCGTTGATCGCGGTGGCGCCCACGTCCAGCGCACCGCGGAACAGGTACGGGAAGCACAGCACGTTGTTGATCTGGTTCGGATAGTCCGAACGGCCGGTGCCGATCAGCGCGTCCGGGCGCACGCTGCGCGCCACTTCCGGCATGATTTCCGGAGTCGGGTTGGCCAGCGCGAAGATCACCGGGTCCTTGGCCATGGTCTTGACCATGTCCGCGGTGAGGATGCCCGGGGCCGACAGGCCCAGGAAGATATCGGCGCCGTCGACGATCTCGGCCAGCGTGCGCTTGTCGGTGTCGCGTGCGTAGCGCTTCTTTTCCGGGTCCAGGTCGGCACGGCCGGTGTGGATCACGCCTTCGCGGTCGAAGGCCAGGATGTTTTCCGGCTTCAGGCCCAGCGAGACCAGCATGTTCACGCAGGACACGCCGGCCGCGCCCATGCCGGTCGTGGCCAGCTTGACCTCTTCGATCTTCTTGCCGGTCACCACCATGGCGTTGAGCACCGCCGCGCCGACGATGATCGCCGTGCCGTGCTGGTCGTCATGGAACACCGGGATGTTCATGCGCTCGCGCAGCTTGCGCTCCACCACGAAGCATTCCGGGGCCTTGATGTCTTCCAGGTTGATGCCGCCGAAGGTCGGTTCCAGCGAGGCGATGATGTCGACCAGCTTGTCCGGGTCGTTTTCATTGATCTCGATGTCGAACACATCGATGCCGGCGAACTTCTGGAACAGCACGCCCTTGCCTTCCATCACCGGCTTGCCGGCCAGCGGGCCGATGTTGCCCAGGCCCAGCACCGCGGTGCCGTTGGAAATCACCGCCACCAGGTTGCCGCGGGCGGTGAGCTCGCTGGCCTGCTGCGGGTCGGCCATGATGGCTTCACAGGCGTGGGCCACGCCCGGCGAATAGGCCAACGACAGGTCGCGCTGGGTCAGCATCGGCTTGGTCGCCGTGACCTTGATCTTGCCCGGCGGCGACATGCGGTGATAGTCGAGGGCGGCCTGTTTGAAATCTTCGTTGGACATCGCTTTCTGCAGATGAATGGGCGAGAGGAACAGGGGATCATACCCCCGTTGGCGTGGCCGGACCTGTCGCTACGCTGTCGCGATCGTGCTGCGACTGCACAAAACAGGCCCTTCGCTGGCGTATGTGAGGCCAGCCTGCCGGGCCCTGATGACAGACGACACCATCAGGATACTGCACGGAAAAAGCCGGGCCCCGGGGCCCCGTCGGGGAGCACCGGGGCCCGGTCACACACCTCAGCGAGCCGGGGCGGTCAGCGGCGACGGCAGGTCGTCGGTGGCCAGCGGCGGCAGCTCGGCTTCGCGGCCGTCCAGCGCCAGCGCCAGGCGGTCACGGTCCAGCGCGCCTTCCCAGCGCGAGACCACCACGGTGGCCACCGCATTGCCGATGAAGTTGGTCAGCGAGCGGCATTCGCTCATGAAGCGGTCCACGCCGAGGATCAGCGCCATGCCGGCCACCGGCACTTCCGGCACCACCGCCAGGGTGGCGGCCAGGGTGATGAAGCCCGCACCGGTCACGCCGGCGGCGCCCTTGGAGCTCAGCATCGCCACCAGCAGCAGCGCGATCTGGTGGCCCAGGGTCAGTTCGGTGTTGGTGGCCTGGGCGATGAACAGCGCGGCCAGGGTCATGTAGATGTTGGTGCCGTCCAGGTTGAACGAGTAGCCGGTCGGCACGACCAGGCCCACCACCGACTTGCTGCAGCCGGCCTTTTCCATCTTTTCCATCAGCGACGGCAGCGCCGATTCCGAGGACGAGGTGCCCAGCACCAGCAGCAGCTCGGCCTTCAGGTAGCGGGCCAGCTTGAACACCGAGAACCCGCACAGGCGGCAGACCACGCCCAGGATCACCGCCACGAACAGGAACGCGGTGAGGTAGAACGAGCCCACCAGCCAGGCCAGGTTGATCAGCGAGCCCACCCCGTACTTGCCGATGGTGAAGGCGATGGCGCCGAAGGCGCCGATCGGCGCGGCCTTCATCAGGATGTGCACCAGGCGGAACACCGGGGCGGTCAGCGCTTCCAGGAAGGTCAGCACCGGACGACCGCGCTCACCCACCAGGGCCAGCGAAATACCGAACAGCACCGCCACGAACAGCACCTGCAGGATGTTGCCATCCACGAACGCGCTCACCAGCGTCGCCGGGATGATGTCCATGACGAAGCCGGTGAGGGTCAGCTCGTGGGATTTTTCCACGTAGCTGTGCACCGCGGTCTGGTCCAGGTCGGCCGGGTTGATGTTCATGCCGGCGCCGGGCTGCACCACGTGCGCCACCACCATGCCCACGATCAGCGCCAGGGTGGAGAAGAACAGGAAGTAGGCCATCGACTTGGCAAAGACCCGGCCCACGGTGCGCAGGTGGGTCATGCCGGCGATGCCGGTGACGATGGTCAGGAAGATCACCGGGGCGATGATCATCTTCACCAGCTTGATGAAGCCATCACCCAGCGGCTTGAGCGATTCGGCGAAGGCCGGCTCGTAATGGCCGAGGATGGCGCCCAGGACGATGGCCACCACCACCTGGAAATACAGCTGGCGGTAGAACGGCAGCGGCTTGGCCGCAAGGGGGGCAGCGGTGGGAACGTGCATGGGAAGCTCCGGCAGTGTCACGGGGATGCCGGCCGCGGGCGGCGGCATCGGGCGTCGCCTTTTTACGCCCGCTGCATCCAGACGCAGATAACCTATTGGTACTAGCCCCCCTGTTCAGCCAACTGCAGTGCCTACACTGCACGGGCACCGCGCCCCCACGGCGGCGGGTGGCCGTGTCGTTCCGGGCCTTGTCGCCCAACAGTTTTCCCGTTCGCGGCCGTTGTTGTTCTGCCCCACTTTTCGAAGCCAGACCCTATTCCATGCGCCTGACCCCCCTGTTCATCGCTCTTACCGCCCTGTCCGCCCCCCTGGCCGCTTCGGCCGCCGACTGGGAAAACTGGCCGACCAAGGTGTCCTTCAGCGACGGCACCGAACTGGCCGCCACTGCCAACATCGCCTACGACCTCAACGACTTCTCGGGCGCGGACGCGTTCGAGGATGACGATGCGGTGCGCCGCAAGGAGTTCGGCGCGACCCTGAAGAAGAAGGGCGTGTACGACGCGATGGTGTACTACGACTTCCAGGCCGATACCTGGCTGGACGTGTTCTTCCGCTTCGAGAGCAAGGCGCTGTTCGGCAAGGACGTGGGCCGCTTCCGCTTCGGTTACATGAAGACCCCGGTCGGCCTGGATTCCAACACCTCCTCGCGCGCCGGCAGCTTCGTGGAAACCGCCCTGCCCGTGCAGGCCTTCTACGCAGGCCGCCGCACCGGTGCCGAGTGGGTGCTGGAGCGCCCGGCCTACCTGATGCAGGTGGGCGCCTACGGTGGCAAGGACCTGCAGGGCGACAACCCCGGCACCACCCAGGCCGTGCGCGGCGTGTGGACCCCGGTGAAGGCGCCGGGCGACGTGATCCACCTGGGCCTGGCCTATTCGCAGGAAAATCCGCGCGGCTACCGCGATGGCCGTGACGTGCATTTCGACGCCAGCGCCCGCCTGCGCGCGCGCCCGGAAGCCGGCCTGACCGACATCCGCCTGGTGGATTCGGGCGCACTGGTCACCGCCGACCAGATCCGCCGCACCGGCCTGGAAGGCATCTACATCAAGGGCCCGTTCTCGGTGCAGGCCGAAGCGCTGCGCACCACCGTCACCCGCGATGGCAAGCCGGATTACACCGGTGATGGCCAGTACGTGATGGGCAGCTGGATCGTCACCGGCGAATCGCGCCCGTACAGCGCTGGCGCCGTGGCCAACGTGAAACCGGCCCACAACTACGGCGCGGTGGAACTGCTGGCCCGTTACAGCCGCATCGACCTGGACGACGCCGATGTTTTCGGTGGCCGCCAGCACGACTGGACCGTGGGTGCGAACTGGTACCTGACCAGCCACTTCAAGTTCCAGGCTAACTACGTGTGGGCGGATGCGAGCCGCCGTGGCGTGCGGACGAAGCCGGAGATCTTCGAGCTGCGTGCGCAGGTGCATTTCTGATGAATCCAAGCGGGTGCACGAAATGTGCACCCGCTTACTAAGTTTCAAAGGGCGCGTCGCGCTGCCCCAACACAGAGGCTACGCACGGACCAAGAGCTTATGGTCATTACCTGGACCGCGGCTGGGCGCGCACTACTTGCACGCCTCTGTACTAGCGTCGATCAATACAATCTGACCCGGTGCATTTGCCTTCACCTTGGCGCGCATGAAAATCTTGGGTGTCGTCTCGTCTTGGGGAGCTCTGATTTTCTGTTCAACGTCGACTTTCAGCGTTGAAGTAACCACACCCGCCTTGCTGACGCACACTACAGGGCGGCCGCCGTTCACAGCTGAAACGTTGAGGAAACCAGGGGTTGAGTACAACCCCTGCCTGAAATCGACGAACTCCAGACACAGTGAGCCATCCGCCTCGTTCCGAGCCTCTTTAGGCTCAAACCGGAGCGATGGCGGCGTACCAAAGTAGGTTTCCCTGTACCCCACCTGCAATTCCGTCTCGAGCAGGATGTAGTCTTTCTTCAACGTCTCCAGCGTCATGGGGGCCTTCGATTCCAGCCGGACGATGAACTCGGTCGGGCCTAGCCCATCATCGATCTTGGTCGACTCAACGAGCATCAGTGATTTGCCTGATACGCACTCGTCCGCATTCGAAGTATGTGGACACAGCAACATGCCTGAGATTACGAGAATCATTGCGGTTTTCATCGGTCTCTCCCCAGGACTTGTGCCTGGTCATCGAAACGCCCCCGTTTCGGCGGACCCGCGATGCAGCCGGGGCCCGTTGGTGAACTATCATGCAAGGCAGTAAATCCCGCGTGAAATCCAAGCTGCCCTGCCCCCCATGTACCGCGCCGCCCGCTACCGCCCCCTGCTGCTGACCCTGCTGGTCATGATCGGCGGAACGCTGCTGGCTGCGCTGGTCGCCGGACGTTACGCGCAACAGCGCGCGCTGGCCGCAGAGAGCACCCAGGTCCGACGTCAGCTGGACCTGTACGCACAGACCCTGCAGCAGCGCATCGACCGCTTCGGTACCCTGCCACAGGTGCTGGCGCTGGACCCGGACCTGCAGCAGGCCCTGCGCCAGCCACTGGATGCCGCCGAGCGGCAGCGGCTGAACCTCAAGCTGCAGCAGGCCAACAATGTCACCCGCGCGTCCACGCTGACCCTGATCGACCGGCATGGCGTCGCCGTGGCCGCCAGCAACTGGGACCAGCCCACCACCAACGTGGGCGAGGACTACAGCTACCGCCCGTATTTCCAGCAGGCCATGGCCAACGGGAGCGGCCGCTTCTACGGCATCGGCATGACCACCGCCGTGCCCGGCTACTTCCTCTCGCAGGCGATCCGCGACGACACCGGCAGCGTGCTGGGCGTCATCGCGATCAAGATCGAACTGCGTGCGCTCGAGCAGGAATGGCTGCAGAGCACCGACATCGTGCTAGCCAGCGATTCCCACGACGTGGTGTTCCTGGCCAACGGCGATGCGTGGCGCTACCGCCTGCTGCGCCCGCTGGCACCGGCCGAACGCGCCGAGATGATGGCCACCCGGCAGTATGCCGACCGCTCATTGAAGCCACTGGAAGCCCGCACCCTGACGCTGCTGGAAGACGGCGGGCGCATGGTGCGGGTGATGCAGCCGTCGCTGCCGAGCCCGGTGCTGTGGCAGACCTACGTGCTGAACGACCCGCACTGGAAGCTGCACCTGCTGCACGATGCCGGCGCCAGTGGCGCCGTGGGTCGCAGCACCGCGCTGGCCGCCGGTGGCATCTGGCTGGCGCTGTGCTTCCTGGGCCTGTTCGTGCAGCAGCGTCGCCGATTGGCCGCGCACCGTCAGCGCAGCCGACGCGAGCTGGAAACGGTGCTGCAGCAGCATGCGCAGGAGCTTCGCACTGCGCAGGACGGCATCCTGCAGGCCGCCCAACAGGCCGACAGCGGGCTCAGCCGAAGCCTCGCGCACCTGCCGCAGGGCGTGGTGGTGATCGACAACGAACAGCGCGTGGTGGCATGGAATGCGCGGTACCTGGAGCTGTTCCGGTTCCCGCCCGACCTGATCCGGGTCGGCCGCCCCATTGAAGAAGCGTTCCGCTTCAACGCGCGCCGCGGTTTGCTCGGGCCCGGCCCCATCGACGAAGCCATCGAGCGTCGCCTGAACCACCTGCGCAGCGGACGCCCGCACATGCGCGAGAGCGAGAAGGAGGACGGCACCGTACTGGAGATTCGTGGCAATCCCCTGCCCGATGGCGGCTTCGTCACAAGCTACGCCGACATCACCGCCTACAAGAACACCGCACGCGAACTTCGCTCGCTGGCCGACGCGTTGGAACACCGCGTGGCCGAGCGCACCCGCGACCTGGACGAAGCGCGGCGCGAGGCCGAGCGTGCCAACCGCTACAAGACCCGGTTCGTGGCTTCGGCGGTGCATGATCTACTGCAGCCGCTCAATGCGGCGCGCATGTTCGTTTCCGTGCTGCGCGGCAAGCTGAGTGGCGACGCCCGCGAGCTGAGCGAGCATGTGGATGCGGCACTGGCCGCGCAGGACTCCATCCTCAACAGCCTGCTGGATATTTCCCGGCTGGAATCGGGCGCGTTGCAGACCCACGTGCATGCCTTCGCGCTGTCGCCGCTGCTGGAAACGCTGGCACGCGAGTTCGGCCTGGCCGCGCAGAACCGTGGGCTGCAACTGGACTGGGTGGACACGCGTGCCGTGGTGGTGAGCGATGAAGCACTGCTGCGCCGCATCCTGCAGAATTTCCTGTCCAACGCGCTGCGGTATACCCCACGTGGACGCGTGCTGATCGGCTGCCGCAGGGTGGGCGACCAGCTGCGCATCGAAGTGCACGATCAGGGCCCGGGCATTCCGGAGAGCCTCCAGGGTGAGATCTTCGAAGAATTCCGCCGACTGGATGACGGCGTGGACCAGGAACGCGGCGCCGGCCTGGGGCTGGCGATCGTCGAGCGTATCGGCCGCCTGCTCGGCCACCGCATCAGCCTGCGCTCCACGTTGGGGCGCGGCAGCGTGTTTGCGGTAACGGTGGCCTTGGGCGATGCGGCGGCGATACCTGCCCCGGCTGCCGCACCGGCAGTACCCGCCGACGCCGGCGATGACAGCCCCCTGCGCCAGTGCCGCGTCTGGAGCATCGACGACGACCCGCGTGTGTGTGCGGCCACCCGGGCGCTGCTGGAGCGTTGGGGTTGCGTCGTGGACCTGGCCGACGGCCCGCAGGCAGCGCTGGAAATTGCCTCCACGTTCAACGTCCCGCAGCTGCTGCTGCTTGACGTACGCATGGGCCAGTGGCACGGACCGGACCTGTACGAACAGCTGTGCGAGCTCTGGCAGGCGCGCCCACCGGTGATCCTGGTCACCGCAGAGCGCGACGACGCGCTCAAGGAACATGCCGCGGAAAACGGCTGGGGCTTCCTGTCCAAACCGGTACGACCGCCGGCCCTACGTGCGCTGATGACGCAGCTGCTGGTGCGGCACAGGGCTTAGTCCGGTGCGCAATTCACCGGCGCGAAATGCTGTTCTTCGTTTATGGTCATGCCATTACCGAACGTTCGGGTTTGGTCGGCGGTCGATCGGGATGCGACCCTACCGGGGGGCGTCCGCCGGCAGGTGTTGCTTCGGTAGGGTAATGGGGAACTCTATCGACCTGCGTCTTCCAGATCGGCACCTCGCATTGATACCCCCTAGAACGGCGACAAGCCTGGTGAGACTCTGCACTATCCGATACCGCCCTCTCCCTCGAAAGAGCACGGCATATGAATCCGATTGTTGAAAAACTAGAGTCTCGCCTCGCGGATGGCACTGGCGTATACGTCCATGACCCCATAGATCCTGTCGTCTACTTTTCTGAGCTGGCGGAAGACATCAAACGTAACGCATGTGAGCCATTTCAGCTGTCCGCAACGGCCGTAGCGCCAGGCTTTCCTCATATTTCTGACGGGGTGAGGATCAGCGGATTCTGCGTAGCAAAGTCGGATGGATATTGGCTTGTGTACCGCCCTGAAGACGACACGTTCTATGCATTCTGGGGCTCGGACAAAGAGAATCTTGGCGCTCCAGGGATCTTTGGACCGCCCCTATACTGCTGGTCCGCGTAAAGGGGCACGCAGATGCCCAGGCATGAACCAGTGCGAAACCCGTCGGCCAGGAATACTGCTTCGGTAGGGTCGGACCCCGGTCGACTGCACGCAACATTGCTACGTGCGACGAACGCCTGACCCCTAAACGAAAATGCGCTTCTTCGCTGACGCCCATGCCACTACCAAACGTTCCAGTGGCGTAGGCGGTCGATCAAGATGCGACCCTACCAGATGCCTCCCGCGGCATCGCACCGATCCCTGTTACTCCGACACCTCTTCAGCTGCCGTATCCGCCATCCGCCGCTTCTTCCTCGGTGTGTGGTCCTGATACCGATACGGCACAGGCACGGGCGTCTCATCCAACGTCAGCGTGATCTTCCCGCGCGCCACATCCACCAGCACACGACTACCCACCCGCAGCTCGAATCGTTCCAACCACATGCCACGCAGGATGAGGCAGGGAATACGACCACCGCCGGGCAACCGATGGCCTCCGGGATGCTTGAAGGATCCAATCCGCAACATCTCCGGCACCTGCAGCCCGATGCCCGTCTGCGGTTGTTCGATTGAGGGTGAATCCGGTATTGAACGACGCATTTGCCACCTCCGAGGAAGTCTCCCTCGCCGGAATGGCAAGGGAGTCGGGAGATTGAAATCCGCTCGAACACACACGGCGTGACGTATTCCCGCGAAGGTGTTGTATTCCGCCACCCTCCCGACATAGGACGTCCTCAGATTGTGTGTTCGAGGAGATTTCAAGCTCCGAGGCAACACGATGCGCCATACAGAGCGCAAAGTTAAATCGCTTGTTTCGAATGATATTTGAGTATCGATAGAAGCACACTACTCATCGTCGCAAACGACACTTCGTCGACATTGCGGGTTCTGGTAGCCTGCGTTTGCAGCCCTAGGAACACGTTCTCTCCCAGCCTCCACTACTGGTGATGACACTAGGTACGTACTGGCCCCGCTCGCGGGGCCAGTCCTTTTCCAGAAACCCGCCGCTTGCGGTTTTTTTGCGTTTGAGTTGGGTGGTTTCGAGACGGGAGGCGACCGATCCGCACAGGCATTTTGCGGACAGAACTCGGACGCTCCCCACGTTGCACGTAGAACCAGCTGACGCGTTAATCGGCTCGGCTGGAACCGGGAGCTGCGCTGGTGCCGTTGATACGTGTTTGGCTTCTAGCGAAACGCCGCCTTCGGTTCGGATCATGCCGAAATCGCAATGCCGAACAATGTCGGCGGTCGACTGGGATGCGACCCCATCGGCGGTCTACGGGCGGCCGAATTTCAACGGCGCTTGCGTTTCGCCAACGCGCGGCTGACACCGCGTTGCCACCCGCGCCTGGTCTGGTTCAGGTCCGCGCCTGCGTCGCCTTCTGGTGCGAGGGCCTTCACCAGCATTGCTGCTTGACTGGCTATGGCATTCAAGCTTCTTGAGAATGGCGATTGCGTTGACTTTTACCGTGTTTTCGGCGAGTCCGAGTTCGTAGGCCATGCTCCACACGGCAGGTCGCAGATCTAAACGGAACGCAATGCGCACACCAGGAATAGCTGCGTACACTGCGACTCGATCGCTCCGTGCTAGCGCCCGCCGCCACAGTCCGCAAAAACCCTCTCTGGCGGAGTATTCAGCTGAATAGCAACCACTCGATTGTAGAGCGGCTTGCAGGGACCAAGGTTGTTGTACACAACATGCACCTCGAGGCCACTCTCAAAGGCAAAAAACACGCCTCCGCCACCGTCTCCAACCGCCCGAACTAGATACCAGGACGAATCGAGATCACTGAGACCTCTTTTGCTCACGCCCCTCACGATTCCGGCGTCGACGTCCTTTATGGGAACCGACTCAACTCCAGCGCCCTGCATCCATTTGACGGCGGCCTCTTCAGCAGCAGCATCAAGCAACAGTATTCGATCCGAACCGATTGGAACCCGCTTCGCGCTTGCCAGTCTTCCATTGTTTGATTCCACCCACGGCGGTCTGGCACCACTGGTCGTCGCACATGACGCCAGCAAGGTAGCCAGAAGCACGGACGCGAGCTGCGCCGCTTTTGTGGAAGCTATTTGCATTTCAGGCTCTCCTTAATCGCATCCCTGACACGGGAGTCCGGAACCCCAGGGAATTCGCCCATTATGTTTCCTTCCCATCCTGGCAATGGCATAGTCCTACGGGGCTCGCTAGAAGTGATCTCGTACATGTCATTCCGCCCGCCATACTTGAACTTCATGAGATGGCCGGCTTCATGGGCCACGTCGAACGCAGAGTGAAGTTGCTTGTTCCGAAGGATACTGGAGATTCAATAGACGCATGCTACTGATCGTCGCAATTGACCCACCGTTTCCTGACGCCGAACGACTCCTGGGCATCAACCACGTACCAAGACCGGCAATAGAACGTCAAAAGAGTCTTTCAACGAGTGATCATGTGGTTGCCGAAGCATTCACCAAGCACGCCAAGATTCATACGCTTCGATCTCCACGCACTAGATTGACACCCAACAGCAACGCGATGATTGAGATAGTCGCGAAAAGTGCCAATGACACAACATAGATTGTTCCCCCTCCCCCGCCAGACCGCTGCACCCAAACCTGAGAGACCTGATCCATCAATGCAAAAGCCGAAAGGAGAAACAAAAGCACCCCCAACACACCCATGCAACGGGCGACCGCGTGCTGCCTTGTCCGCCCCCTATACCCCACAAAAATGACCCACACGTCAACAACAAGAAACAGCGGAAGAGCCACTAACAGTAGTACCTGCCATGTCACTTTGCCGACTCCCCGCACGAATACTTGATGGAAATACGTTATTTGCAGCTTGGAGACGGGCACCAGTCATAGCCGAACCCTCCTCTACCGAAGAGTTTGTCATACGTCCTACCACCGAACACCTCGCCGGCGCCATGCCTCTTAAACACTTGTTCGTGAAACCGCCCGATATCGGTCCACCGATCAAGTCTAACTGGGCGATCCGGCGTTGCGCCTGCCGCGCTTAGCGCCTTGGCATGCGCTCTCGCTAGATCTACTCGAATCGCATCCATACGATCATACATCTCTTCGTTGGCCACCTCGCAGCTCAGTCCTTGAATACCTTCCAGAATAGAGTTGCCCAGCCTCGTATTCGTTATCGCCGCCAGCAGGCCCTGGTTCATCGCCACTTCGCGAGCGCGACACGCGTACGGATCGCCGCCTGAGCAAGCCGCCTGGTAATAGAGCCCGTAATTCCCAACGTCCGCATATGCCTGCTCAGTTGGCGTGACCCAACAGCCTCGTTGATCACATGCAAGACCGCTTCTATCCGTGAATATGAGCGGGTTTCCAGAAACATAAGCATAAGTTGACGGCCCGGCGTTAAGACCAATTGGATCACTCTGAACATAGCGCCCCGTCATGGGATCGTAGTCCCTAAAATAGTTGTAGCTTAGCCCGGAGAGCAAGTCCACCCGTTGGCCCGGGAAGCGCAGCGCTAGGTCCAACTCTACGCCGTCCCCGTCGGGGTCGCTACTCGGGATTTGATCGCCGAAAACTTCGCCTTGATTGGTCCACTGCCAGATTGCGACGGTACGCGCCGAGTCGAATACCACGCGCGGGGTGCCGAGATGATCCGGCTGAACATAAGCTAGCTCAGGAACGCCGAACGGCGGCTCGCCGAGGAGTGCGACGGGGTAGCTACCCAACCATACCGCCTGTTGCAGCGGCCCACCGGCGGCGTCGAAACTGCCCAGCCACAGACCGTCCTCGTCATACATCGCGAGCTGAGCAGAGCCGGTGGAAGGCACGCGCAGAACGCGCTCCCCGCGGTGGTTGTAGGTGTAGCTTTCCAGGACAGCATCGCCTTGCTCGACCTGGCTCATTCGGTTGGCGTCGTTATAGCTGTATGCCTTGCCGCCAATGTTGAGGGTGTTGCCTGCCGCATCATAGTTGCGCGACTCACCATCGACCGCTAGCAGGCGATGGCTGTCAGCTGGGTAGGCGTAGGTTGCGGTGCCATTGGCGGTCGTCAGCGAAACTCGGTTGCCGGTGGCATCGTAGGCGTAGGTCTCGATGGGGGTGCTGGTTGGGCCGTCCTGGGTCTGGGTGAGACGACGCAATGCGTCGTAGCCATAGCGTGCCAGCACCGTGGCGCCGCTACCGGTCTTCAGCTCTGTAATGTTGCCTACTGGATCGTAGCCGTAACTCAGCGACAGACCACCAGCTGCGCCGTCATGCACTGCCTGCGGGCGGTAGTCTGTGTCTACCGGTCGTTGCAGTTGCCGCCCATTGCCGTACGTCCAGCCTGTCGCCGGGCCAAACGGGGCATAGGTGACATTGGTCACCACCACCTGCCGCGCCTGGCCCGGGCGTGTAGCTCCGATCTCGACCACCCGCCCGAGGGCGTCATGAGTGTAGTCGACCACGCTGCCGTCTGGATATGTCATTGCAGTCAACTGGCCTCCCGGACTATAGGCATAGCGCACGGTCAACGCCACGCCACCGACCGTCTGCACCTTGCGCGTCAAATCACCGAAGCGGTTGTAGCAATATTGTGTGCTACCGCTGCCGTCCCGCACCCTGGACAGGCGGCCGACACTGAATGCTTCCGCTGCGTCGCAGACGATTTGCGGAACGTCATAGGTGTAGGTAACGTTCAAACTGGCGTCGGCGTAAGCCCTTGCAGTCATACGGCGGAGGACGTCATGACTGAATGTAGTGGTCAGGTTCCGCGCATCTGTCCGGGTTGCCGGATTGCCTGCACTGTCGTAGGTGAAGGTTGTGGTGCCAGTGTCCGGGCTAACCAGCTGAATCAGTTCACCCAGGCCGTTGTAGCTATAGCGCGTTTTCAGCCCTTTCGGATCGGTGACTTCTGTCAGGTTATCTTGGCTGTCATAGGCAAATCTGATATCTGCCGCTATGCCGCCAACATCCTGCAGAGTGCGCTTCAGTCGGTTGAGCGGGTCGTACTCAGATTGAGTGGTTCGCTGCAGTGCGTCGGTGACCGAGGTGACGTTACCGTTGGCGTCGTAGCTGAAATCTGTCGGGTTGGCAGAAGCATCAGCCTGGGTGGTCAGCCGGCTTAGTTGGTTGTAGATTCGGCTTAGCGTGCGCTTAAGCACTCCGCCGGCGTCCTTGGTGTCTTCCCCAACACGATTGCCGGCATTGTCCAGGGTGTAGTGGATGGTGTTGCCGGCGTTGTCGGTGACATCGGTCAGACGATGCGCGGCATCGTAGGTGTAGACAGTGGATGCTCCGTCGGGTTGGGTGACCTGCCGCACGGAGCCGCTAGGCCAATAGGCGATCCGCGTGACGCGATCGTCGGACTCCACGGAATCATCGGGTCCATGAACCTTCGCGGCGGTCAGCCAGCCACGCACATGGTACTCATAGCTGGTGATGACCCCATTCGGATCTTTGACCAAAAGCGGGCGTCCTGCGCCGTCGTAAGCCAGTGTCTCAGTTACATGTCCCAGCGCATCTGTCACCTTCCAGGGATCGCCTTTGCGATACGCGCATGTTGCGGGCGAGGTGGCGCAATTGGCGTCATGGGACATGCGATAGGCGAAGCTTGTGATATCACCCGGGACGGGCCCCGTTACAGATCTGACCAAGCCCACCCGTGGGCAAGTCCCAGCCGAAATATCGCTGGCCTCGCAGTACGTCGCCGTGACCGCCCGGGAGGTGCCGGCGAGATCCTGCTGAGTGGCCTTGGTCATCTGCCTGCGGCCATTGTATTCAAACAACTGGGTGGCGATTGCGACGTCCGTTTCGTCGTAGTAGGAGACCGAAGCCGGCAGCGACGCAGCGTCATTCCACACCGTCCGGATCGCTCTTGCCTGCGTCGTACCAGCGCCTTCGATCATCAACCCGACTCGACCCTTGGCATCTCGCTGGTAAGTTGTGATTAATCCGTTTCGATTGACTTCGCTAAGCAGCCCTTTCGTGTCGTAGCCGTACAGTGTCACCGAAGGCGTGCAATCGCTGCACGTTTCAGATTCGCTGATCAAACGGCGGCCGCTGTTGTAGACATCAAAATTGAACTCCTTGATCGACCCAAGTGGCGCTGTCACCTCGACGCGATTCCCCGTGTCGTCGTAGTTGACTTCGAAGCGATTGATGCCGCCCGCATTCTCTGTCGATATAGCACGCCCGGACGCGTCATAGGAGAATGATGACAGCAGCACTCCATCCTGGAACTTCTCAACCAATTGGACGCGGCCGTTAACGCTGTCGTCCTCGTATCCATAGATAGTGGTCGCGCCTTCCGCGCTCACACTTGTGAGCCGACCTTGGCTGTCGTAGTCATAGTCAATGGAGCCACCACCCGGAAGATCGATCCGTCCAACCTCCATATACCGCTTGTAGTGAAGCGTGGCGACCCGTCCATTTGGAGTAACCAGGCTTGTCGGCTCCCCAACGGAGTTGCGGACAATTGACACCTGCTCCAGTCCGTTCTGCTCGACAGCAGAGATGCGACCTTTCTTATCAAAGATATTGACCGTACTCCCGACCCTCAGACGCCATCCGGCGAAGCTGCCGACGGCATCGTAAGCTTCCTTGAGTTCATAGGCGACCAGGTCGGGCAAGTGGCTGGACCAGGTACCGTCGGGCAACTTGACAAAGATCAGCCCTCCGCCACTGGAAAGGAACGCGAACACCAACCCTTGATCCCGGTCGCCAATCACCTCTGCGGTCAGAAAGCTGCTCCAGTGCTTGCCAAACGCCGAGAGCAGCGACCCGCTCATGGAGGAAAACGTCTGGTCGATGGAGAAACCGGGAAACACAAGATCGGACCTTCGTTCCACCTTCTTACCATTCGCGCACGCGATGGGATTGCCCACCGTCGGATCTGGCGCGGGCGCCGGCGAAGCCGCCTCACATTGCGAGGGTTTTGCAGGGTCAACGAGTTCGGACCAGCGACCACAGCTCCAACCAGAATCTTGAGAACCCACCATGCTGTAGCCGTCTGGGCAAGCGGGCATGGGTATCACCCAGTTCTGGCCGTAGTCTTGTAGTACGGTACCTATCGGGTACCCGCCCGCGGTTGGTCCCACCGCGGTCAACGTATGGTGGCAGCCAGGATAGTCTGTCTCACCTAATGGTACGTAGTGGGCGTTGCTGTACTGCCAACCGCTACCCGGGTTTAGAGACGCCATACTCGCCACTGCGTATACACAAGCTTCCGTTGAATCTGAAAAAACCGGAAGCGGCTGATCGACGACCTCCACTTGAAATCTTTCAGTCGCAGGGAAGCTTGTCCATGTAAGTTCAGCCGCGACCGCAGTGGATCCGAAAGACAGGATACTGACGACAACAAGGGTTGCAATATGAAAGAACGTGAAACGAGCGCAACCAAGGGCGTATGCAGCAGTATCACGAGCGACCGCCACAACGCCGTGGTGCGATAAACACACTGGTTCGCATCGCATTCTCTAATTCCTTTTAATGCGGCATATCCCCGGCGCCGCTGAGCCGCTGCAACAGCCTTCCCCTGTCACAGGCCGATGATGCCACAGGCAATCTTTAGCGAGCGCAGAGCGCGATCAATTTCCAAGGAACCATGCCTTCGGTCACGCTTTGCGCTGCCCAATACGTATGCTTGCCAGTAGAGGTCGTCCGGCTTCCGCCCGTGCAGTCGCTGGCAATCGCGGGCGGAAGTGGCGCAGGCTTTGATGACGGAAGGTTAGAGCGCGGCTTCGGTTCTGGTCATGCCCCACCGTGCCGATGAACTGCAGCGGCGGTCGATTGGGATGCGACCCTACCGGTTCAGCCGTCCAGGCCTGCGGTTGGGTCGCCTTCGGGTTCGAGTGCTTTTACCAGCACTGCTGCCTGGGTGCGGCTGACGCATTCGAGTTTTTTCAGGATGGCGGTTACGTGCACTTTTACGGTGTTTTCGGCCAGGCCCAGTTCGTAGGCGATCTGCTTGTTGAGCAGGCCGTCGGCCAGGCAGAGCAGCACGCGGAACTGTTGCGGGGTGAGCTGCGCGAGGCGGGCAGCGAGCAGTGCGTCGGATTCGGAGCGCTCTGAGCCATCGCCGGGAGCCAGAGGCCGCCGTCGAGGACGGTTTCCACGGCTTTGCCGATGGCGTCTGCGCGGGCGGATGTGGGGATGAAGCCGGCGGCGCCGAACTGCTGGGCGCGGCGGATGACGCGCGGATGGCCATAGGGGGTGGTACCAACGTCCACCCACGCGCATTGGGGCTACCAGTCCGAGTCGTCCCGACCGGGAACTTCATCCACTTCAGAGTCCCAGTCAGATTTACCTTCGTCATCAGAGTCACACGTTCTGAGGGCGGCACCTTCGGTTGTGGCACCAGCCCTTTTCAAGTGCTCAATCACGTCCTTCATGTCGTCGATCACCCATGACTCGGCGTCCTCATCCTGCTCGAGCTTCGCAAGCAACTTCTCGGCCAATTTCAGCGGAGGAATGCGCTTGTGACCACCAATCGAACTCCAGTCGTAGGTGGACATCAGATTCACATCGGCACCCAGGTCAATGAGTTCTTTCACCCGGTCTGAACAGAAGCCGACATCCTCCACCGTCCGCATGATAACCAGATGCAGAGGGGTAAACTCAAAGGAGTTTACGCGGCGGCTTACCTGGCAGACGTTGGTGCGCATGGACTCTCCCACCAGGGCAAAGTCATTGACCGTTCGCCCCAGAACGATCTTCTCGTTGTCCTCAATGAGCGGCTTCATTACATCGAAGAGCGTTCGGGTTGGCTGAGGACCCTCAGCGAGAGCTTGATCGCCTACGGTGGCCGCCGGCGCAGCTGAGGAGGCCAGCGGTTCGGGCAGTGCTCTCGCCTGCATCGTTGGAGTAGCCACAGGTGACGCCCCCGAATGCGGAGCGTTCTCCATCGACACTATCTTTCCTGCGTCAACGCCGGCCGCAGTTGCCAAACCCACCCTGCCGACAGCAGTTGCCGACGCCGTTGACCGCGGCGCCCCGGCAGCGCTGATGTTGACCGACTGGGCAAGTTGAGATGGAATCATGACGGGCGCCTTCGAACGAGATGGCCGCACGTTTTATTGAATCGAAGAGAATGTTACCTTCAGCTTTCGATCACACCGCGTGCGAACAGGTGTAGCACGGACGTGGCAGGCCGCTTGTGTCATGGCTTCATCCGTCACCATCCCCGACCGCCCTGACCAGGTACCAGGACTAGTCAAGATCACTGAGCCCTCTCTTGATAACGCCATTCTTAATTCTGGCGCAAACGTCCTTTATTGAAATCGACTCAATGGCGGCGCCCTGCATCCACTTGATGGCTGTCGAGAAACAGCCCGACTGCCTGCAGCGGGATGACGCCAACTGCAAGCAAGCCAATCGTTCCGAGCAGGTAATCGCCGCATGAACTAGGGATTGTGTCATGGGTTTTTCCTACCTGCTTGCGACGATGTCCCGGCGATTACGTACCGAATTGGATGAGAGGAAACGAGGAGTTGCACTGCAGTGCAGACGAAGCCGCGACTGCAAACCGCAATGGATCCCCCGCCCAAAGGCACCCATCGGGCGGATTACCTCAGGCGCCGCAAGTTATCTTTAGTCGTCTGCGTATATATCAAATGCAAGATTTATATTAAGGTCGGACAAGACGCCCAGCAGCCCGCTCTCCAGCACGAAACCAGAGCTATCCTTCGTGAACCATCCGATAAAGTACTCCAGCTGACCACCGGTTTTTTTCAAATGCAGCAAAAAATCGCGATTTTCAAGCAGCTGGTTACTTATGTTGGCAATCGCGTCCTCAAATGGTTCGACTGTAGGCCACTGATAACTCCAGAACGTCCGCGCCCGGACTCCTGCGAGCTCCGTCCCTTTTGGCGTAGCTTTCCTGTCCCCAACGCTATACGACGCCCTAGGCCCAAGTCCAAGTCGCTTAGTGATATCGTCACTGCGAACCTTGGGGTGCGTAATCCTAAGCGAGATTTTGAAACGCGCTGTACTAGTCACGGCAGATAGCCCTCCAACATTCCTTGATCGCTTCCAGCATCACTCTAACCGAACAATTCACTCGTTTCATGCGGCTGAGTGTAGCGATCTTGCGAGCGCTAACGCATCACTTTGCCACCCAGTACATCGCCAGGTTGGCTTCTCGATCGACAGCGAGACCAGCTGAAAGAACGGAGCCAGCGTGATTCATCTGCGGACAACTGTACAACGATAGACTTTTGTCACCCCCCGGACCGCTGCCAGCAACCAGAGTTCGTCTCCACCAAGGTGCGCT
Organism: uncultured Stenotrophomonas sp.; assembly: GCF_963519925.1. Lineage (NCBI taxonomy): Bacteria > Pseudomonadati > Pseudomonadota > Gammaproteobacteria > Lysobacterales > Lysobacteraceae > Stenotrophomonas > uncultured Stenotrophomonas sp. The sequence goes on from NZ_CAUQPH010000005.1 coordinate 33,663, forward strand.
TCGCGCGCTTCTCTTCGCATCTGGGAGCTTTACATTTTGGTATGGAGCGCACTCCGCGACCAGCAGATCGATGCCACCCGGCTTAAAATTGAATGCAACCCAGATTTCTCCAGAATCAATGCTGTGCGCCTCTTCGATATTGGCGGCAGATCTTGGAAATTGTTTGGGCAACCATCCATTGTCTAACATATGGCTCTGGACCGCTGCTTCGTAATTCTTATACCGCCCGTGGGCCAGTTCATTTGTCCCAGCGAGCTGCGAGCAGCCGGTGAGAAGTGCCGACAAAACGATGAAAAAGCGAATCCCATTCATGGATAGGTCATCCCCTTAGGCATTAGAGAGGCACAAGAAGATACGCATGATTCACCGCGCGGACCTACAGCGACCCCCGCTCCGTTCGCCTTGTTGTCGGCTGCGCATTCCGCGTCAGGCTCCCCCTTGTACTGCTGCTGATACAGCTCGCGCGCGACCCCCGCGGTTGCGGCAAATGATGCATCTAGCGCGCCACGTGATGACACTTCACACATCGCTACGCAGTGATAGAACTTGTCGACACCTACAAAATTCTTCGCCACCATGTCGTTCGCTCCCTTTCGAAGCGTATCGATTGTGTTAGCCAGCTGAGAGAGCACTGGCACCTCCGATCCCTTCTCCCATTGGATCGGAGTTCCCCCATTGTTGAATGCGCCAACGCCTTCCAACCCTAGCGGATCAACCACCTCCGGCCGGTTAGGGAACTAGAGGTCAGGTGAACTCCCAGGCCTAAATACCAGATCGCGCCAAAAAGCACCCTCACTGCGAAGCAGATCCGAGAACTCAGGCCGATCAAGCTCTCTCAACTGCGCCATATCCAAACCGTATCGATGGAAGAAGCCGAGCAGTTCCAGAAGCTCAACCCGGGTGAGGGCAGCTCGATCAACAACGATAAACAGCGTCTTCCCCCTTCCGTATTCCTTGGCAACGCAGGAAATCTTGCCAAGCCAACCGAAAAAGCAATCTTCATCATGCTTGGAGTAATACGTGACTCCCTCTGCCTTCAGTTCGACCACGCCGCTCTGATTCATCGGACCCCCGCTTGGGATAAACAATTTTATAGCCTTTGCCACCGCTACCGATCTTCAGCCCTGTAATGTTGCCTACCGAATCGTAGCCGTAGCTCAGCGATGGGCCACGGTAGTCTGCGCCCGTCGTTGTAGTTGCCGCCCGTTGCCGTAGGTCCAGCCAGTAGCCGGACCAAACGGGGCGTAGCTCACATTGGTCACTACCACCTGCCGCGCTTGGCCCGGGCGCGTAACGCCGACCTCGCTGATACGCCCCAGGCTGTCGCGAGCGTAGTCGGCCACGCCTCCGTCCGGATAGGACAGCCGCGCAAGTCGTCCACCCTTCGTATAGGCATAACGCGTCGTCACGGTGGTAGTTGTTAGAGCATCCGGCAGAATTTTCGGCCCTCCCACTCGGGGACCTGAGTACCAAAGCAAATTTCACCGCATCGCGATCCGGCCACCGAACAGGACCTGATTGCCGAATGACTAAATTATCCACCCGCGTAAAGCTGCCGGATCCGGTCCTACTGTCTATGTGAATAGTCCAAAGCGACCCCGGAGCCATCGCGAACGAGCTGGGGCAGCATCGCACTGTCGAGAAGGCATGCAACTTCAGCTCCAGAGGATGCTTCAATCAGTATCAAAGCACCGCCGCTTATAGCTGATTCCACCGCCTCCGGCTTGAGGTCCAGCATCCCAGATGCCCTTCGAAACCCAAAGTCCTCGCGGAGCTGTGTAAACACACTTATGTCAAGAACTATATTCTGAAGGCTGAATCCGTCGACAAAGAGCTGCTTCACATTCTTGAACTTCATAGTGTATGCCCCAGACCCCTGTGGGTCGATTAGGCGTATATCAAATGCATCAGCACCTGTGGCGACAATGGCTGTGATTTCAAAATCATGAATATCAATTTTCATCAACTTATCTCTTGGGCCAGTCGCTCACTGGCACTCCAACTGTCGTAGTCATAGTCAATGGAGCCCCCACCCGGAAGATCGATCCGTCCAACCTCCATATACCGCTTGTAGTGAAGCGTGGCGACCCGTCCATTTGGAGTAACCAGGCTTGTCGGCTCCCCAACGGAGTTGCGGACAATTGACACCTGCTCCAGTCCGTTCTGCTCGACAGCAGAGATGCGACCTTTCTTATCAAAGATATTGACCGTACTCCCGACCCTCAGACGCCATCCGGCGAAGCTGCCGACGGCATCGTAAGCTTCCTTGAGTTCATAGGCGACCAGGTCGGGCAAGTGGCTGGACCAGGTACCGTCGGGCAACTTGACAAAGATCAGCCCTCCGCCACTGGAAAGGAACGCGAACACCAACCCTTGATCCCGGTCGCCAATCACCTCTGCGGTCAGAAAGCTGCTCCAGTGCTTGCCAAACGCCGAGAGCAGCGACCCGCTCATGGAGGAAAACGTCTGGTCGATGGAGAAACCGGGAAACACAAGATCGGACCTTCGTTCCACCTTCTTACCATTCGCGCACGCGATGGGATTGCCCACCGTCGGATCTGGCGCGGGCGCCGGCGAAGCCGCCTCACATTGCGAGGGTTTTGCAGGGTCAACGAGTTCGGACCAGCGACCACAGCTCCAACCAGAATCTTGAGAACCCACCATGCTGTAGCCGTCTGGGCAAGCGGGCATGGGTATCACCCAGTTCTGGCCGTAGTCTTGTAGTACGGTACCTATCGGGTACCCGCCCGCGGTTGGTCCCACCGCGGTCAACGTATGGTGGCAGCCAGGATAGTCTGTCTCACCTAATGGTACGTAGTGGGCGTTGCTGTACTGCCAACCGCTACCCGGGTTTAGAGACGCCATACTCGCCACTGCGTATACACAAGCTTCCGTTGAATCTGAAAAAACCGGAAGCGGCTGATCGACGACCTCCACTTGAAATCTTTCAGTCGCAGGGAAGCTTGTCCATGTAAGTTCAGCCGCGACCGCAGTGGATCCGAAAGACAGGATACTGACGACAACAAGGGTTGCAATATGAAAGAACGTGAAACGAGCGCAACCAAGGGCGTATGCAGCAGTATCACGAGCGACCGCCACAACGCCGTGGTGCGATAAACACACTGGTTCGCATCGCATTCTCTAATTCCTTTTAATGCGGCATATCCCCGGCGCCGCTGAGCCGCTGCAACAGCCTTCCCCTGTCACAGGCCGATGATGCCACAGGCAATCTTTAGCGAGCGCAGAGCGCGATCAATTTCCAAGGAACCATGCCTTCGGTCACGCTTTGCGCTGCCCAATACGTATGCTTGCCAGTAGAGGTCGTCCGGCTTCCGCCCGTGCAGTCGCTGGCAATCGCGGGCGGAAGTGGCGCAGGCTTTGATGACGGAAGGTTAGAGCGCGGCTTCGGTTCTGGTCATGCCCCACCGTGCCGATGAACTGCAGCGGCGGTCGATTGGGATGCGACCCTACCGGTTCAGCCGTCCAGGCCTGCGGTTGGGTCGCCTTCGGGTTCGAGTGCTTTTACCAGCACTGCTGCCTGGGTGCGGCTGACGCATTCGAGTTTTTTCAGGATGGCGGTTACGTGCACTTTTACGGTGTTTTCGGCCAGGCCCAGTTCGTAGGCGATCTGCTTGTTGAGCAGGCCGTCGGCCAGGCAGAGCAGCACGCGGAACTGCTGCGGGGTCAGCTGCGCGAGGCGGGCAGCGAGCAGCGCGTCGGATTCGGAGCGCTCTGCTGCCATCGCCGGGAACCAGAGGCCGCCGTCGAGGACGGTTTCCACGGCTTTGCCGATGGCGTCTGCGGGGGCGGATTTGGGGATGAAGCCGGCGGCGCCGAACTGCTGGGCGCGACGGATGACGCGCGGGTGGTCGTTGGAGGAGACGATGACCACCGGGATGTCCGGGTGGGAGCCGCGTACGTGGAGAAGTGAGGAGAAGCCTCGGGCGCCTGGCATGGTGAGGTCGAGGAGGACCAGTTCTATTTCCGGGTGCTGGTTGAGGGCGGCCTCCAAAGCCTGCGCGCTGGCGACCTCGATGACCTGGACGGCTGGGAGGGCCTGGCGCAGGGAGTGGACGACGGCGGCGCGGAGTAGCGGGTGGTCGTCGGCTACGAGGATGGTGGTTTCGCTCATGGGGGCATTGTAGGGCGATTCCAGGTTGCGGCTAAGAGCAGCCACGCAGGGCGTGGCTCTACGCGGGGTTTGGGATCATGCGGACGGTGGGGAAGAGCGGACACGCATGGCGTGTCCCTACGCGGTTGTTTGGCCGGGGGGTGGTCACGCATGGCGTGTCGCGGCGCGGTTGTTCGGCTGGCGGGGGCGGACACGCATGGCGTGTCCCGGCGCGGGCTCCGGGTAGCGACACGCCATGCGTGTCCTGCGCGGAAAGGAGCGCGACCGCTGGTTTCCGCGTGGTTCAACGTGGCTGGGTGCTGCCCTTCCAGGCGTCGAGGAACTGGCGGCGTTTCAGGGCATCCAGATAAACCAGCAGGCCCGGGCCCAGCAGGATCGGGCGGTAGCTGCGGCCCGGGGCGCGGCCGCGTTGGGTCGGGAGGATGGACATCAACCGGGCTTCGCGGGACAGCACCTGCTGGCCGCGCGGGGACAGCAGGTAGTCGAGGAAGCGGCGGGCTTCAGCGGCATTGGGCGCGGTGCGCGGGATCACGGCGGTGCGCAGCACAACGAGGGTGTAGTCCTCCGGCTCGACGATGCCCAAAGGGGCGCCGGCATCGATGCGGGCCTGGGCGTAGGAGCCGAGCACGTTGTATACGAGCGAGAGCTGGCCGCTGCTGACCTTGTCCAGCAGCACGCCGGTGCGCTCTTCCATCTGTACCTGGTTGTCGCCCAGCGCGCCCAGCAAGGCGCCGGCCATGCTGCCACGCTGGCCGTCCTGGGTGGCAAGCAGATAACCGACGCTGCTGCGTTCCACGTCGTAGTGCCCACCTTGCCGGCCAACGGGGCGTCCGGCGCGCGCAGCAGTTCGAGCAGCTGGCGGCGGGTCCTGGGCACGCGCGCGGCCGGCAGGGTGCGGGTGTTGTAGACCATCGCGACCGGTTCGTAGCTGATGCCGAAGGCTTCGTGGCGCCACTGCGCCCACGCGGGCAGCGCGTCGGTCTGCGGCGAGCGATGCGGCAGGGCGTGGCCGTCGTTGACCAGCTTGGCCTGCAGGTCCATTCCGCTGCTGATCAGCATGTCCGGGCCGGTGGGGCCGTGCCGGTCGCGCAGGTACTGCGCGTACATGTCCTGTGCGATGACGTCTTCGTAGATGATTTCGGTGCCCGGGTGCAGCCGCTGGTAGTCGGCGATGACGGTGCCGAACACTTCGATGTCGGTGGAGCCATGCAGGCGCAGCTGGGCGGTGGCCGGGCCTTTGGCGGGGAAGCGCTGCACGTCGCCCGGCTCGGCCAGCGCGGGGCTGGCGAGGATCAACATCAACAGCATCACGATGCGCATCATGCGTGCAGCCTCGGCAGGCGGATGGTGGCGACCAGCCCGCCCGCGGGGCGGTTGCTCAGGTCGATCTGGCCGCCATGGCTGTCGACCACGCGCTTGACGATGGCCAGGCCCAGCCCTGCCCCGCCCGGTGCGGCATCTTCGCCACGGGCGAAGCGCTCGAACACGCGCTCGGCATCGCCCGGTGGAATGCCGGGGCCGTGGTCGGCGATGGTGACCACGCTCCACGCGCCCTCCTCGGTCAGCGCGACCTGGAGTGGGCCGTTGCCGCCGTACTTTAGGGCGTTGTCGATGAGGTTCTTGATCGCTTCCCGCAGCAGCAGCGCATCGCCCTGCACACGCGAGGAGGCCACGCCCACCGCGAGCTGCACGCGGGGTGCGGGCAAGGCCTGCGGCAATGCTTCGTGCAGCGCCTGGTGCACGATTTCCACCATGTCCACCGGCGCGAAGCGCTGCAGGTTGGAGCGGTGGATCACGCTGGCGTCGCTGAGCAGCTGGTTGAGCAGGCGGCTCATGTGGGTGGCGTTGCGGTCGATGGCGACCAGGCTGCGGCGCATGTCTTCAGGGTCCTCATCGTCCAGCGCCAGCTGCGCCTGCGCACGCAGCGCAGCCAGCGGAGTGCGCATCTGGTGGGCGGCCTCGGCCATGAACGCGCGCAGGGTTTCGTTGCTGCTGGACAGGCGCGCCATGAAACGGTTCAACGCAGCCACCATCTGGTCCATCTCACGCGGCACGCGCGCATCCAGCGGGCTCAGGTCGGACGGCTCGCGGCGCGACAGTTCGCGCTCCACCTTCACCAGCGGGCGGAACGCGCGGTGCACGCCGAAGGCGACCAACGCGAGCGACAGCAGGGACAGCACGCCAATGGCCAGCAGCGCACGGTTGACGATGTCCTGCGCCACCGCTTCGCGCGCGCGCCGGGTCTGGCCGACCTGCACGCGTACTTCGGCCTGCGCCGAAGGCGAGGACACGCGCCGCGACACCACCACGAAGCGCACGGTTTCGCCACTGTAGGCCGCGTCGAACAGCTGCGGTTCGTCGCTGGCTGGGCGCGGCGGCGGTGGCAGGTCCGGGTAGCCGGTCACGGTGCGCCCGCGTGCGTCGTAGACGCGGTAGAACACGCGGTCATCAGGCGCCATGGCGAGCAGGTCGAGCGAGGCGTACGGCAGGTCCACCTGCCACTGCGCATCCACCAGTGCCACCGAGTCGATGATCGAGAGGGCCGAGGACACCAGCAGGTGGTCGTAGGAGCGGTTGGCGGCGCGCTGCCCGTAGTCGCGTGCGGCGAACAGCAGGGCTACCGCAAACACCGCCAGCAGCAGGCCGAGGTACAGGGTGAGCGTGCGCCGCAGCGAGCTGGGCGCACGAGTGTCAGCCCTCGGCATCGGGCGCGCCATCGACGGCTTCGAGCAGGTAACCGCTGCCCCGCACGGTGACGATGCGCAGCGGCGCGTCGGCCAGCTTCTTCCGCAGGCGGCCCACATACAGTTCGATGGCATTGGGGCCGGCTTCGTCGTCGAAGCCGAACAAGCCATTGCCGATCTCGTCCTTGCCCACCACGTGCCCGAGCCGGCCCATCAGGATTTCCAGCAGGCGGTACTCGCGGTTGGGCAGTTCGATCGGCTGGCCATCCAGGCTGACCCGGTGCGAGGCGTTGTCGAACTGGAACCCGCCGATCTGCACCACTTCGCTGGCCTGGCCGCGCGTGCGCCGCAGCAGCACGCGGCAGCGCGCTTCGAATTCGCGGAAATCGAACGGTTTGCCCAGGTAATCATCGGCGCCGACATCCAGCGCCTGCACGCGATCCTCGATGCCATCGCGGGCGGTAAGCATCAGTACCGGGGTGGTGTCGCCACGCTCACGCATGCCAGACAGCACGCGCAGGCCATCCAGCTTGGGCAGGCCGATGTCCAGCACCACCAGGTCGAAGCTCTGGTAGCGCAGCACGCTGGCGGCGGCCAGGCCGTCGCTCTGCCAGTCCACCGCGTGGCCGCTGCGGCGCATGCGGCGAACGATGGCGTCGGCCAGGTCCGGGTTGTCTTCTACCAGCAGGATGCGCATGGGACGGGAATGGGGAGCGATGCAGGAATCGTAGCGCGAGCGGCGTGTTTCGTGGGTTGCGCTGCGCTGCAGCAGGCGCCGACAGGTGGATGACAGCTTCGCCGCACTAGGCTGCGCCATCGCACCTCCCCCACGGTGCGGGTCGCTCCTGTCACCACCTGCGGTACTGCACGGCCCCGGCCTGCCGATCCGCCCACATGTACCTGGGAGGGTTCATGGTTCTCAATCTCCTGCGCTGGCGCGGGCTGGTCGCCTGCACCTTGCTGTTGCCCGCCCTGCCGCTGTGGGCCGCCGCGGATGCCGACGACGAACGCCCGCTCACCGCCACCTTCGGCGGGCGCCTGCACCTGGATTTCGCGGATTTCGACAACGAGTACCGCGGCACCCCGAACAAGGACGACACCGAGATCCGCCGTGCCTGGCTGGACATGTCCGGCAGGTTCTTCGTGGTGGACTACAAGCTGGAAGCGGACTTCTCCGGCGACCAGGTGGAAGCCAAGGACGTCTACGTCAGCCGTGATTTTAGCGGGGGCAAGCTCAGCGTAGGCCAGTTCAAGCAGTTCTTCTCGCTCGATGACCGCACCGGTTCCAACTACGGGAGCTTCCTGGAGCGCGGCAATGCCGGTACGACGCTGGCGCCGCTGTACCGGCTGGGCGCCTCGTGGCAGGCCGCCAGGGGCGACATGACCTGGTCCGCAAGCGCCTACAGCCTGGAAAGCATCGATGCGTGGCAGGTGAAGGGCCGTGCGGCCGGTGGCCGCGCCACCTGGGCGCCGGGCGCCACCGCGGGCGATGTGCTGCACCTGGGCCTGTCGCTGGCGCACGAGCGGTACGACAGCCCCGGCGCCAACGGCGTGCCGGCGCTGCGGATCCGCCCGCGCCCGGCCGGACACCTGTCCGACAACAGCCGCCTGACCCTGGTCGATTTCTCGGCTGGCCGCGACACCGACGTGAACAAGTGGTCGCTGGAGTACGCACAGGTGCAGGGCCCGCTGTCATGGCAGGGCGAATTCAGTGGCGCCACCTTCAACGATGGCAGCCAGCGCGGAACGGTGCTGGCCGGCTACGGCATGCTGAGCTGGTTCGTGACCGGCGAGTCGCGCGGCTACGACCGTAAAACCGGCCGCTTTGCGCGCATCAAGGACATCCGGCACAAGGCCGGCGCGTTCGAGCTGGCGCTGCGCTACGACCAGATGCGCGGTGAGCAGCACCTGATCGGCCAGCCCGACCTGCGCGACGGGCTCACCGAAGCCTGGACGCTGGGCGGCAACTGGTACCTGCGCCCGAACCTGCGCTTCATGCTGAACCTGATCGACAGCCGCAACCGTGATCGCCTGGCTGCCACCACGGTGGACCACACGCGCGCGGTGACCGGCCGGCTGCAGTTCGATTTCTAACCTCTCTTCTACGTTGCAAGGAGTCCGCAGATGATGCTGAGCATCCTCGGCTTTGGCATGGTCATTACGTTCATGTACTTGATCATGAGCAAACGGCTGTCGCCACTGGTCGCCCTGATCACCATTCCGATCATCTTCGCGCTGCTGGCCGGATTTGGTAACGGGCTGGACGAGATGATGCTGGACGGCATCAAGAAGATCGCGCCGACCGGCGTGATGCTGATGTTCGCCATCCTGTACTTCGGGGTGATGATCGACGCCGGGCTGTTCGACCCGCTGGTGCGGATCATCCTGCGCCTGGTCAAGGGCGATCCGATGAAGATCGTGCTCGGGACTGCGGCGCTGGCGATGTTGATCTCGCTCGATGGCGACGGCTCCACCACCTACATGATCACCGTGTCGGCGATGCTGCCGCTGTACCAGCGGCTGGGCATGAATGCCCTCAACATGACCTGCGTGACCATCCTCGCCGGCGGGGTGATGAACCTTACCCCGTGGGGCGGCCCGACCGCACGTGCGGCTACTGCACTGCACGTGGACCCGGCCGATGTGTTCGTGCCGCTGATCCCGGCGATGGTGCTGGCCTGCGCTTCGGTGCTGCTGCTGGCCTGGTACCTGGGCCTGAAGGAACGTCGCCGGCTGGGCGTGGTGAAGCTGCCGCAGGGTGGCAGCTGGATGGACTCCAGCGTGTCCGACGACGGCGCGCTGCCGACCGTGGAAGACGCGGAAGACACCAAGCGGCCGAAGCTGCTGTGGGTGAACCTGGCGCTGACCCTGGCGCTGATGACCGCGCTGATCATGGGCGTGCTGCCGATGCCGGTGCTGTTCATGGTGGGCTTCGCCATCGCGCTGGTGATCAACTACCCGAACCTGGCCGAACAGCGCCGCCGCGTGGTCAACCACGCCGGCAACGTGCTGTCGGTGGTGTCGCTGATCTTCGCGGCAGGCATCTTCACCGGCATCCTCAACAACACGGGGATGGTGGAGGCGATGTCGCACAGCTTCCTGGCGGTCATTCCGGATGCATGGGGCCCGTACCTGGCGGTGATCACCGCACTGGCGTCGATGCCGTTCACCTTCTTCATGTCCAACGACGCCTTCTACTTCGGCGTATTGCCGATCCTGTCCGAGGCGGCCGGCAACTACGGCATCACGCCGGTGGAAATGGCGCGCGCATCGCTCGCCGGCCAGCCGGTGCACCTGCTGAGCCCGCTGGTGCCGTCCACCTACCTGCTGGTGGGGCTGGCCAAGGTGGAATTCGCCGACCACCAGAAATTCACCCTGAAGTGGGCGGTGATGGTGTCGCTGGTGCTGATGGCAGGCAGCCTGCTGTGCGCCCTGTATCCGTTCGCTGCCTGATGATCTTCAAGGAGTCCTGACATGACGCTTCGCATCGCATACGTCACCAGCGGCATGGGCAGCGTGGGTACTGCCATCTGCCAGAAGCTGGCCCGCAACGGCCACACCGTGGTCGCCGGCTGCGCCCCCAACTCGCCGCGCAAGGCCGGCTGGCTGCGCGAGCAGCGCGAACTGGGTTTCGATTTCATCGCCTCCGAAGGCAACGCGGCGGACTGGCAGTCCACGGTGGCGGCCTTCACCAAGGTCAAGGCCGAGGTCGGCGAGATCGATGTGCTGGTGAACAATGCCGGCGGCAGTCGTGACGTGCTGTTCCGGCAGATGAGCCAGGACGACTGGAACGCGGTGATGGGCTCGAACCTGCATGCACTGTTCAACATCACCAAGCAGGTGATCGACGGCATGGCCGCACGCAGCTGGGGCCGGATCATCAACATCGGCTCGGTGAGCGCGCACAAGGGCCAGATCGGCCAGGTGAACTTCGCCACCGCCAAGGCGGCGATGCACGGCTTCAGCCGCGCCCTGGCCAATGAGGTGGCCACGCGCGGGGTGACGGTGAACACCATTTCGCCGGGCTATATCGCCAGCCAGTCGATCAGCAGCTTCCCACCGGATGTGCTGGACCGCCTGGCAGGCTCGGTCCCGATCCGCCGCCTCGGCAAGCCCGAAGAGGTGGCCAGCCTGTGCGCATGGCTGGCGTCGGATGACGCCGCGTATGTGACCGGCGCCGATTACGCCGTGAACGGCGGATTGCACATGTTCTGATGCAGTGCCGGGATGACGGGCAATGTGCCGACCAACGGTCGGCACCTACCCTGCATCCCGGTTCGATGTCGCCCCGAACGGTAGCGCCCGACCGTTGGTCGGGCGGCGACCCACCGTCAGAATTCCGCGCTTACCGTCATGAACAATTGCCGCGGCGCGCTCGCGTGGATGGCATACCGCGTTCCGGCCGGATCGGTCGGAGCGAATGAGCTCAGCTGCCCAGCGTAGCGCTTGTTGGTCAGGTTGGTCGCATTCAACGACACCTTGACGTCGCGCAACCCCAGCCCCGGCCCGAACGCATAGCCCATGCCCGCATCGAACGTGGTCACGCCCGGCACCGACTGGTCGTTGGTGTAGGTGTAATACCGCTTGCCGGTGTACTTGGCGCGCAGGCTGGCGAAGAAGCCATCGCGGTTCCAGCTGATCTCGCTGGACGCCATGCGCTGCGGGGTATCGACGGTGATCTTGCCGGCCACCGGCACGATCGAACCACCGGAAGTGTAGTCGTCCTCGTAGGTGCTCTTGTTCCACGACACCGCGTTGTACCACTGCAGCCCGTCAACCGGCTTCAGGATGAAGGTCAGCTCGGCGCCCTGGCTCTTCACCGAGCCCACGTTGATGAAGCGGGTGATGCATTCCGGGCGCGTGCCGACTTCGATGCTGGTGCAGGGATTGAGCGACAGCAGGCGGTTGTCGAACATCACATGGTAGGCCGCGATCGAGGCCTGGTACTTCTCGCCAAAGGTACGGAAGCCGGCTTCGAACGAACGCGACTTCTCCGGCTCCAGGTCGTCCACGCTGGCCGCGAACGATTCCGGCGATACCTGCAGCGGGCCACCGCTGCCACCGCCCACGAAGGCCGCGATGTTCTCCGAGTACGAGGCAAACACCTCGTTGTTGGGGCTGAGCTTGAAGCCGATACCGGCCTGCGGCAGCACCGATTCCTTGGCGGTCAGCGTCCCGGAGGCATAGCTGGCTTCGGTGCCGGGCCTGGACGCGGCGGTCATGCGGGTGTTCGGGCTCTTGATGCCCACGTCCACGGTCAGCCTGTCGTCGAGGAAACGCATGCGGTCCTGCACGTAGAACTGGCGGGTGCGGATGTCATAGTCCTGGTCGAACAGGCGACGGTTCGGGTAGTTCAGGTAGCCGTCGTCCAGGAACGGGCCGGTGATGTAATAGAAGTTGCGCTCGACATTGTGGTCATTGCGTTCGTACCACAGGCCGGCTTCCAGCTCGTGCAGGCCCAGCTGCCAGCTCAGCGCGGCGGTGACGCCCTGCCGGTTGATGGTGTAGTTGGTGCTGCGGATGGAGATCGGCAGCGCCTGCGGCGTACCTGGATTGGACGCCTGCCCCGGTGCCCACCAGTGGCCCTGTCCGCGGTTCTCGTGGTGGTAGGCCAGCAGCTTCAGGCGGGCGCTGTCACCCAGGGCAAGGTCGGCATCCAGCGAGTAAAGGTTGTCATCGCGCAGCGCACGGCTCTGGTAGTACGCGTCGTCGATGCTGTTGACACCACCGCTGAAGGCGCAGCGCTGCGCGTTGTAGGTGGCCGGCGCGCAGTAGGCGGCAGCCAGCGCGCGGTCCCAGTCAGGCGCGTAGATGTTCCAGTCCCAGCCGAGGCCGCGTTCGAGCATGCTCTTGGAGAGGTAGGCGTAGTTGGCCTGGCTGACCCGCGAGGTCGCAGCGAAGGCACCGAAGCGATGGTCGCCCACGTTCCAGACGGCCTTGGCATTGAACTGGCGGGTGGTCTGGTTCTGGTTCGGTTCGGCCCACATGTCCGCGTCCTGGTGCACGCCGGACACGTAGGCGGAGAAGCCATTGAGATCGCCCGTGTCCACGCGCAGGAAGCCACGGCGCTGGTTGTCGTCGCCCACGGTGACGCTGGCACGGCCGCCGAACTCGGTGGAGGGGTCCTGCGAGAAATACTGGATGGTGCCGCCCAGGTTGCTGGTGGACGCCACACCCAGTGAGCCGATGCCCTGGGACAGCTCGGCGCCGGCCAGGTTTTCGGCGATCAGTGCACGGGCGATGCTGAGGCCGTTGTAGTTGCCGTAGCTGTTGTCGCCCAGCGGAATGCCGTCAAGCGTGTAGCCCAGCCGGCTCTTGTCGAAGCCGCGCAGGCTGATGGTCTGCGATTCCTCATTGGCGCCGAAGGCGTCATTGGACTGCACCGACACGCCGGGCAGGCGGTCGAGGATCTTCTGCGCGCTGGTGCCGGGCGGCAGCACCTGCTTGTCCACGGCGGTGATGCGTTGCACCTGCCGGGTTTCACCCTGGCCGATCACCGAAACGGCATCAAGGGTGCGGGCGCTGGGCGCGCCGTTGGCGTCGAGGGTGGCGTCCACGTCGGCGGCGTGCGCATTGGAAGCGCACAGCGCGATCGCCACAGCGATCGTCAGGGGTCGGTTGAGCATGAGGGTCCGTTGCGTGATGGAGATGCCTGCGCGATGCAGGTGCGCGGCCATCTTGCGGACGCAACATGAAAGGATTCTTACGGGTTGCCGAAGCGTGTCGCAAAGTGCGACGAGGTGCCTGTATTCAAGGGAATCACGGCGCGCCCACCAACGACGGGTACGACCGCCTCATTCCGCAGCCAGCTGATCCATCCGGATACGGTTGGCAAACAACGAGAATGCCAGCATGCCCGCCAAGCCGTTAGCGCGACTGACCCAGTGCGGCAGCCAGCGCGGCGGGCGCAGGATGCCTTCTTCGAACAGCGGGGCGAAGTCCAGCGCGTCGGTCAACGACATCTTGCCGGCGAACAGCCAGCGGCAGTTCTGCAGGCGGTCTTCGGCGAGCATGTGGCGGAAGAAGGTGTGTACGGAGACCAGTCCGCGCAGGTACACGGTGTCCTTGGTGAAGGCCGCGCCGCCGGTGACGGGAACGCCGCGGAACACGCGCTGGGCCGAGGCGAAACTCTCTTCGTTGTTCTGCCCGGCGTCGCAGAAATAGCGGAACACCTGGATGAAGTCCGCGCCTTCGCGGGCCATGGCAATGGCTTCGGTGCGCAGGCTGATGCGCTTGAGACGCTCGATGTCGATGCTGCCGGTGATCTGCTCGGCGAAGGTGGCCAACCCCTCCTGGGTGGCGGTAACGCGTGGCGAGGCCAGCGCCAGGCTGGGCAGGTGCGGCTGTTCACGCCCGTTCAATGCGGTGAGCGAATGCACCAGGGCTTCATGGTGGAACAGCTGCGCGCGGTCGTAGGCGCTGAAGCGCGCACTGGTACGCAGGCGGATGCGGGTGGGACCGGCGGCAGCCTTGGAAATCAGCTCCGGGTCGAGCTGTACGCTGATGATGCGCGACTCGAAGAACGCGTCCAGGTCGCTCTGCAGCTGCAACTGCAGCGCGGTGGCCGACACCGGCACCTGTTCCTCCGGCGCCAGCAGTTCGTGATCCAGCTCCTGGGCGATCTGGATGAAATGGCGCGCAGCGTCGCGGGTACTGGGGCCGTTGCCCGGCAGCGGTTGCTCGGGCGCGCCGTACAGCTCCACCGAGTAGCGGTCCACGTCTGCGCTGCCAAGGGATTCCAGCAGGCCGGCGGCCAGGTCCCAGCTGTGCGCGGAGCGGCGGACGTACAGGCCGATCGGATGGCTGGGGTCGCATTGGGCGCTGATCGCGGCCAGCTCCCGGCGGGTGTCGCCGAAATCCAGTTTCGGGTACGCCAGGACCGGCATCAGCGGCTGGCCGCGCGCTACGCTGGCCAGGAAAGGGCCCTGCAGCGACGCGGGCCAGCTGGTCAGCCCAAGCAGCTTGATGTCCGCCACTGCCTGCACCAGGCGCGCGTCCAGCGCGGTGTGGTGGGCGACGTCACGATCCACGGTCATCGGCGGCGTTCGTGGGACGCTGTTCATGAATGGACCTTATCAGGGTCTGGGCCGAGATGTGAGCCAGTTCCGGCCCCTTGAGCATAATTGGCCTATAGTTGGTACAGAAGTAGCCGAAGGAGATTCCCGTGTCGCCCACAGATCGCAGCCGCCCCGATCCTGACAAGGCCACCGCCCGTGGCAACGCCACTCGCAGCACGAGGCGCAGCACCGGCTCCGTCCGCGAGCCGCTGGCCGCCTACGAGGCGCCCGCGAGGGTGAATGCCTTCCGAACCCTGCTGCGCACCGCGCCGCTGGCCGAGCGGGTGCGCATCGAGCGCGAGGGCGTGCCCTACCAGGTGGTCAAGGGGCTCATTGACGACATCTTTGTCAGCAGCACGGAGTTCCAGACCTTCGTCCGGATTCCCAAGGCCACCTTTACCAAGAAGATGCGCGACAAGTCGCTGTTTGCCGGAACCACCGGGCAGTCGGTGGTCGGGCTGATGGAGCTGATCAACAAGGTCGAGGACATGCTCGCTGCGGAACCGGACAACCCCGCCGCCAGAGATTTCGATGTGGAACGGTGGGTGGGCCAGTGGATCCAGCGGCCCCAGCCCGCGTTGGGCGGGCTGGCGCCGGCCGAGCTGATGGACACCCCCAGCGGGCGCGCGTCGGTGATGCGGGTACTGGGCGCGGTGCAGAGCGGCGCCTATCAATGAGGCTGGCCCGGATCGGGTCCACCGGGCCCACCTGGGCACCGGACGACATGACCGGCGCTGGCGCCGCCACCTCGCCCGGGCGCTGGAACCGTGAAGGGGAACGGGTGATCTATGCCGCGCCCAGCCTCGCCATGGCGGTGCTGGAAACGGCTGCGCATATCGACGACAGCGGCTTGCCGCTGAACAAGTACGTCATCGAGATCGACGTGCCCGACGAGGTGTGGGCGGCGCGGTTGATCGTTTCGGTCCACACGCTACCGGTGGGCTGGGATGCAATTCCGCACGGGATGGTGTCGATCGACACCGGATCGAACTGGTACGCCGGCGGCGCCCACGCGATCGTCGAGCTGCCGTCGGCGATCGTGCCGGAAGAATCCATCGTGCTGATCAATGCACAGCATGCGGACAGCCGGCGGATGCGTGCGCAGGCTACGCGGCGGTTGCAGTACAACCTGTTGTTCCGGGGGCAGTAGGTCGCCTGACGGGTTGGGGCAGCCACGCAGGGCGTGGCTCTACGCGGTCTGGTAAGCGGTGCGTCAGCGTTTTTTCGTGGGCCGCCACTGCGCGCCTTTGCTGACGTGGCGCCGTTCGATGGCCTGCTGGGCCTGGCGGACCGCCAGCTTCGCGGCGGCGGCGGCCACCTCTTCCTTGAGCTTGAAATAGTTCAGCAGGCGCTCCTCATCGAGCTCGCCCGAGTCGATCGCCGCGCGCACCGCGCAGCCCGGTTCGCGCTGGTGGGCGCAGTCGCGGAAGCGGCACTGTTCGGCCAGCGCTTCGACGTCGGCAAAGCCCACTTCACCCAGGGCTTCTTCGCCGGTGGGCTTGAGCTCGCGCATGCCGGGGGTGTCGATCAGGCAGGCGCCGGACGGCATCGGAATCAGCGCGCGGTGGGTGGTGGTGTGGCGGCCCTTGGAGTCGTTACCGCGTACTTCGGCGGTTTTCATCAACGCGTAGCCCAGCAGGGTATTGGTCAGTGTCGACTTGCCCGCACCCGAGGACCCCACCAGGACCACGGTCTGCCCTGCTCCCAGCCACGGCAGCAGCGCGCTGGCGCTGGCCGGATCGCGGCCGTTGATGGCCAGCAGCGGAATGTCCTGCGCGGCCAGCTCTTCCAGCACCGCCAGGGCGTCTTCGCTGTACTCGGTCTGGTCGGCCTTGGTCAGCACCACCACCGGCCGCGCGCCGCCCCCGCCGACCAGCATCAGGTAGCGCTCGATCCGGCGCGGGTTGAAGTCCGCGTCCAGCCCGCAGACGATGAAAACAGTATCGATGTTGGCCGCGATCACCTGCTGGTGGTAGTGCTCGCCGGCCGCGCCACGCTTGATCGCGGTACGGCGCGGCAGCAGTGCCACGATCAGGTTGCCTTCCAGCAGCACCCAGTCGCCCACCGCGGCGCGTTCGTGGCTGGGGAAGCGCGGGCGCTGCCATTCGGCCGGCGATTCGGTCTTGATCGCCGCGCCGGGGGCATCGGCCACCACGTAGCCGGTGCGGTGCTGTTCGACCACCCGGCCGGGGCGGGCCTGCGGGTGGGCGTCGAACAGGGCCTGCCAGGCTGGCAGTTCGGGGGCACCTGCCCAGGGCCAGCCCATGGTCTGCAGGGCGCGGTAGTCGATCAGTTCGCTCATCGGCCCATTCTAGAGGGCGAGCTCCCCCCGCGTCTCAGCCATGGGCGGCAACTGCCCGCCAATACTGGGATTTTGCCCCGGAACCCTTGCCCTGCAACGCAGCATTTCCGCTAGTATGCGATTTCCATGCCCGATCACGGCCCCGCCATGTCCACGCCCCCGCTGAAGCCGCTTGCCACCCGCGAGCGCCTGTCCGAAGTCCGCTACGAGATCCGGGGCGAACTGGCGCGGCGAGCGCGTGAGCTGGAGGCGCAGGGGCGCAAGCTGATCAAGCTGAACATCGGCAACCCCGGCAACTTTGGGTTCCGCGCACCGGAACACCTGCAGCGTGCCATTGCCGACGACATGGGCCGCACCGATCCGTACACCCACCAGCAGGGCCTGCCCGAGGCACGCGAGGCGATCGCCGCCGCGTACGCACGCCGCGGCGCACCCGACGCGCACCCGGACCGGGTGTTCATCGGCAACGGGGTGAGCGAACTGATCGACCTGTCGCTGCGTGCGCTGCTCAATCCGGGCGATGAAGTGCTGGTGCCCTCGCCCGACTACCCGTTGTGGTCGGCGGCGACCATCCTCAATGACGGCCGCCCGGTGTACTACCGCTGCGCGCCCGAGAACGGCTTCCAGCCGGACCCGGCCGAAATCGAAACGCTGGTGTCCTCGCGCACCCGCGCGATCGTGCTGATCAACCCGAACAACCCCAGTGGCGCCAGCTACCCGCGCGCGCTGCTGGAGCAGATCGTGGACATCGCGCGCCGGCACAACCTGCTGCTGATGGTCGATGAGATCTACGACCAGATCCTGTACGACGACGCGGTATTCCAGCCGGTCGCGCCGCTGGCCGGCGAGCACCCGTGCATCACCTTCAGCGGGCTGAGCAAGGTGCACCGCGCCTGCGGCTGGCGGGTGGGCTGGGCGATGCTGTCCGGCGCGGCTGCGCAGCTGGGTGAGTTCCGCGCGGCGATGGACCTGCTCAGCGCGCTGCGCCTGTGCGCCAACGTGCCGGGGCAGTACGCCATCGATGCAGCGGTGAACGGCCCGGACACGGTGTCGGCACTGTGCGCACCGGGTGGACGGCTGTACGAAACCCGGCGCGCGGTGATCGAGGCATGCAACGCCAGCGAGCACCTCTCGCTGGTCGCGCCGGCTGGCGCGCTGTATGCGTTCCCGGCCGTGCTGGGCGCGGCCGCACGCGGTTTCGATGACCATGATTTCGCGCTGGAACTGATGAATGAAGAAGGCGTGCTGGTGGTGCCGGGGTCCAGCTTCAACGTGCCCTACCGCCACCACTTCCGGGTGACCCTGCTGCCCGAAGCCGAGGTGATGCGCGATGTATTCGCGCGCATCGACCGCGCGTTGGCGCGCCGCGCCGAGGCCAATACCAAGGTGGTTCCGCTCAAGCCGCGCAGTGCGGTGGCCTGAGGTGGCGCTGCGTTACCTGGCGCTGGGCGATTCCTACACCATCGGCGAAGCGGT
The DNA here is from genome assembly GCF_963519925.1 of uncultured Stenotrophomonas sp. Lineage (NCBI taxonomy): Bacteria > Pseudomonadati > Pseudomonadota > Gammaproteobacteria > Lysobacterales > Lysobacteraceae > Stenotrophomonas > uncultured Stenotrophomonas sp. The sequence goes on from NZ_CAUQPH010000005.1 coordinate 52,314, forward strand.
GGACCAGGCCGGTCGCTGGCCGGAGCAGTTGGCTACGGCCCTGCAGGAGGCCACCGTGGTGGTGGGCGCACCGCAGATCATCGCCACCACCGGCTGGACCACCGACGAGCTGGACGCCGGCATCGATGCGGTCGGCCCGCAGGGCCCGTTCGATCTGGTCAGCCTGCTGATCGGCGTCAACGACCAGTACCGCGGGCGCAGCGTGGAGGAGTACCGTCCGCGCTTTACCGCGCTGCTGGAGCGCGCCATCGCGTTCGCCGGCAAGCGTCCGCAGCGGGTACTGGTGCTGTCGATTCCCGATTGGGGGGTGACCCCGTTCGCACGCGACAACGGCCGCGACCCGGCACGGATCGCGAGCGAACTGGACGCCTACAACGCGGCCGCGCAGGCGATCTGCGCGGAACACGCGGTGGCGTTCGTGGACATCACCGCGGTCAGCCGCACGCGTGGCGCGGAAGCGGCGATGCTGGCCGCGGATGGCCTGCATCCTTCGGCGGCGATGTATACCGAATGGACGCGACTGGCCTTCCCGGTCGCGCGTACCCTCCTGGATGACGAGGCCACACGCTGAGCACGGACGCATCACCACTTGCCAGGGAACAGGCCCGCCGCATCGCCGATGCGTTCATGCCGGCGCAGCGCTTCGGCAACCGACGCGATTACTACTACAGCCGCGGCAAGCTCGGCAGCGATCCGCTGTATCCGGGCGTGCTGGACGCGCTGGCGCCGTGTTCGCGGCCGCTGCTGGATATCGGCTGCGGGCTGGGGTTGCTGGCGCATGTGCTGCGGCAGAACCAGCGCCACCAGGCCTACGTCGGCGTGGATATCGACCCGGACAAGATCGCCCGCGCACAGCGCGCCGGTGCGCGGGCGGCACTGCACGATGCGCGCTTCGACTGCGTGGACGCGAGTGCCGCCCTGCCCGACCACCACGGAAGCGTGGCGCTGCTGGACGTGCTGCAGTACCTGCCGGCCGAGGCCCAGCCGGTGCTGCTGGGTGAGGCGGCCGCGCGGGTGGCGCCCGGCGGGCGGCTGGTGATCCGCACCACGCTGGCCGACAACAGCGGCCGCGACCGCACGACCCGGGTGACCGACATGCTGGCGCATCTGGTGGGATGGATGGGCACGCGCCCGCGCCACTACCCCGATGCGGCGAGCGTGCGTGCGCCGCTGGAAGCAGCCGGGTTGCAGCTGGCGATGGCACCGCTGTACGGCAATACGCCGTTCAACAACTGGCTGGTGACCGCGGTACGTGGAGAGCGGGCTTGAACGCTCCGCGCCCTCGCCATTCCGCGCTCGGCATCGCGGCGCTGGTGGTGAGCCTGGTCGCGCTGGTGCTGTTCGCGGTCACCGCACATGTCGCCCACGTCCCGCGCTACGCGGGCATGCACGAGGTGCCGGTGGCAGTGCTGGTGATGCTGTTCGTGTGCCTGGGGGTCACGGTGGTCGGCCTGCTGCTGGGCATCGGCTGCGCGCTGCAGCATCAGCGCAGACGCGTCACCGGGGTGCTGGCGCTGGGACTGTCGATCACGTTGCTGTGGGCGCAGGCCTCGCTGGGCAGCTGGGTGCACCAGCAGTGGGAGCAAGCCCACCCGGTGGCGGCAGACCAGGCGTAGAGCCACGCCCTGCGTGGCTGCTCTCGGTCCAACACCGCGAAGCCACGCAGGGCGTGGCGCTACGGGTTGTGCGGCAGGGTCGCGTGCAGGCCGCGCGCCTGGATCGCCTGCAGTACCGCTTCGATGATGGCCAAATTCTGGCCGTGGGCCGCGCCTTCGTGCAGCAGGATGATCGCGCCGGGACGCAGGTCGGCGACGATGCGGTCGATGACCTGCTGCGGCTGGCAGTTCACGCCATCGAAACCGCGCGCGCTCCAGCCCACCCGGGTCAGGTTCCAGCGTTTCAGCGCCGGGGCGACGAACGGGTTGGTCATGCCCACCACCGAGCGGTACCAGCGTGGCGGGGCGCCCGCGATATCCGCCAGCGCCTGCTGGCAACGGGCGATCTCGTCGGCCATCGTGGCCGGGCCCAGCCGCCAGAAGCGGGTCTGCGGGTGGGTGTTGCTGTGGTTGCCCAGGTCGTGGCCACGCGACAGTACCTGCCGCACCAGGTCGGGACGGGCGGCGGCGCGCTCGCCGACCATGAAGAAGGTGGCCTTGGCCTGGTAGCGGTCAAGCAGGTCCAGCACCGCCGGCGTCTCGGCCGACGGACCGTCGTCCAAGGTCAGCCAGACCTGTCCGGCCGGGGCCGGCAGCCGGCTCAGCACCGGGGCGTAGAAGCGGCTGTTGGGCAGGAACACCGGCACCAGGAACAGGGCGTGCGAGGCCACCATCAGGGGCAGGCCCAGGGTCCAGCCATACCGCCACCAGAGCAGCGCCACGGCCAGCTGGGAGAGCACCAGCCAGGGCAGCCAGCGCCACGGGCGGCGGGGAATGCGATGCAACGTTTCTGGAACGGTCATGCCCCATGATGCCATGCCGCGTAGAATGGACGGCTCGAATACCCCCGGACCCTGACCGTCATGTCCCTTGATCCCGCCCTGCGTTCGCGCATCGAATCCATCCTCACCGCCGACCGTGTCGTGCTGTTCATGAAGGGCCAGCCGACCATGCCGCAGTGCGGGTTCTCGGCCAAGGCCGTGGGCGCGCTGCAGGACCTGGGCGTCGCATTCGCCCACGTCAACGTGCTGGCCGACCCGGAGATCCGCGAGGGCATCAAGGCCTACGGCGACTGGCCGACCATCCCGCAGCTGTACATCGACGGCGAGCTGGTCGGCGGCAGCGACATCATCCTGCAGATGGCCGGCAGCGGTGAGCTGAGCAGCGTGCTTGGCCTGGCCGCGCCGGACCGCACCCCGCCGCGCATCACCGTGACCCCGGCCGCGGTGGAGATGCTGCGCGGCGCACTGGCCGACGCCCCCGGCGCTGCGCTGCAGCTCGGCATCGACGCGCAGTTCCAGCCGAACTTCCAGCTGGCCCCGCACGACGACAACGCCATCGCCGCCGAATCCAACGGCCTGCGCGTGCAGTTCGACCTGGCCAGCGCACGCCGCGCCGACGGCATCACCATCGATTGGGTGGACGACATCCGCGGCAAGGGCCTGGCCATCGACAACCCGAACGCGCCGAAGGCCGTGCAGGAACTGGCCGTTCGCGACGCTGACGACCAGCGCCGTGCCGGCACTGTCACCATCGTCGACGTGCGCCCGGCGGACGAGCGCGCGATTGCCGCGATCAACGCCCCGTTCGAGACCTTCGACGGCGACAACCGCGCCCGCCTGGAAGCCCTGCCCAAGGACACCCCGCTGGCGTTCCTGTGCCACCACGGTGGCCGCAGCGCGCAGGCGGCCGAGCAGTTCCGCGCATTGGGTTTCAGCAAGGTCTACAACATCACCGGCGGCATCGATGCCTGGTCGGACGCGGTGGACAACAGCGTGCCGAAGTATTGATCGCGCGCAACACCAACGCTTCAAAAAAAACGCCGGCTATGCCGGCGTTTTCTTTTACCCCGCGAAGCCACCCTCGGTCAGGTAATCCAGTTCCTCCGGCGTCGGCATGCGGCCCAGTACCGCGTTGCGGTGGGGGAAGCGGCCGAAGCGGCGAATGATGTCACGGTGCAGTTCGGCGTACTGCAGGTATTCCTTGTCGCCCAATACGTCGAACATCGCGACCGAGCGCTCCTGGTCCTGCGGGTCTTCGGAATGCTCGAACGGCAGGTAGATGAAAGCGCGCAGCTTGGGGACCAGCTGCAGATCCAAGCCCTCTTCCACCGCGCGCATGGCGTAGTGGCGGGCCAGGCCGTCGGTGGCGTAGGAATGGGCGGTGTCGCGGAAGCAGTTCCGAGGGAACTGGTCGAGCAGGATCATCAACGCCAGCGCGCCATCGGCGCTCTCCAGCCAATGCTCGCGCGCACGCCGTGCAGCGGCGAAGTGCTCGTCGAGAAATGCCTCGCGGAAACGCGCATCGAACGCGTCATCGCGCGTGAACCACTTCTGCGGTCCCGCGTCGCGCCAGAATTCCACTACGTTTGCCGCTACGTCCATTAACTGCCCCTGTGGACGGCGCGCCCTCGTGGCGCCCATCCATCCAATGCCAATCACTCGTCAAAGCGCAGGTGGCGGACCGACTTGCCGTTGCGCCGTATAAGCTTAAGCGCCTCGATGCCGATCTGGATATGGTTTTCGACGAACTGGGAGCTGACCTTGGCATCGGACGCCTCGGTCTTGACCCCGTCCGGGATCATCGGCTGGTCCGACACCAGCAGCAGCGCTCCGATCGGGATGTGGTTGGCAAAGCCGGCCGCGAACAGGGTGGCCGTCTCCATGTCGATGGCCATGCAGCGCATCAGCCGCAGCCGCTCCTTGAACGCCTCGTCGTGTTCCCAGACCCGCCGGTTGGTGGTGTAGACGGTGCCGGTCCAGTAGTCGTGGCCGAGGTCGCGGATGGTGGTGGAGACCGCACGCTGCAGCGCGAAGGCCGGCAGCGCCGGGACTTCCGGCGGCAGGTAATCGCTGGACGTGCCCTCGCCGCGGATCGCCGCGATCGGCAGGATCAGATCGCCCAGCTGGTTCTTGCGCTTGAGCCCACCGCACTTGCCCAGGAACAGCACCGCCTTGGGCATCACCGCCGACAGCAGGTCCATGACGATGGCCGCGTTGGGGCTGCCCATGCCGAAGTTGATCAGGGTGATGCCGTCGCTGGTCACGCTGGCCATCGGTCGGTCCATGCCCTGCACCGGTGCCCCGGTGAGGTGCGAAAACACGTGCAGATAGCCGCCGAAGTTGGTCAGCAGCACATGCGGCCCGAACTGGTCCAGTGGCACGCCGGTGTAACGCGGCAGCCAGTTTTCGACGATGTCCTGCTTGCTCTTCATTCCCGGGTTCCGTCCTGCAGCTCGTTTTCCGCACCAATTGTCATGCGCTTGAACGAATAAGCAAGCCGGGCGGGTCCGCACCGTGCGTTTGGTCACTTGGCAAGGCCGCGCCCAGCCGCTAGCGTCGCGGAACATCTTTCACGCCGCATCGGGGACCACATGCGTACACGATTGACCGCCGGGCTGGGCCTGGCGCTGTTCACCCTGGCTGCGCCCTCGGCGCCGGCGGCGTCGCGCTTCACCCAGGACCCCTACCCCAGCACTTACGCACCGATTGCCTCGGCGCCGGTAGTGATCCGCAATGCCACCGTGCTGACCGGCACCGGCGCGCGCCTGGAACGGACCGACCTGCTGCTGCGCGATGGCCGCATCGCCGCGCTGGGCACGGCGCTGCAGGCACCGGCCGATGCGATGCAGGTGGATGGCAGCGGCAAGTGGGTCACGCCGGGCATCATCGACGTGCACTCGCACCTGGGCGTGTACCCCAGTCCGAGCGTGGGCGCGCACGCCGACGGCAATGAAATGACCGCCCCGGTCACCGCCAATGTGTGGGCCGAACATTCGGTGTGGCCGCAGGATCCGGGCTTCGCTGCGGCCCTGGCCGGCGGCGTGACCGCACTGCAGATCCTGCCCGGCTCGGCCAACCTGGTCGGCGGGCGCGGGGTGACCCTGAAAAACATTCCGGCCACCACCTACCAGGCGATGAAGTTCCCCGGCGCGCCGTGGGGCATGAAGATGGCCTGCGGCGAGAACCCCAAGCGCGTGTACGGCACCGGCAAGGGCGTGGCCCCGCAGACCCGCATGGGCAGCGTGGCCGGCTACCGCGCCGCGTTCATCGACGCCAGCGAGTACCTGGCCAAGAACGCGCCGAAGAAGGTCAGGAAGAAGCGCTGGTTCGGCGGCAGCGACAAGGGCGACAGCGCCGGCGACAGCGGTGGCAAGCGCGACCTGAAGCTGGACACGCTGGCCGGGGTGATCGATGGCGACATCCGCGTGCACATCCACTGCTACCGGGCCGATGAAATGGCCACCATGCTGGACCTGGCCAAGGAGTTCGGCTTCAAGGTCGCCGCGTTCCACCACGGCGCCGAGGCCTACAAGCTGGCCGACCGGCTGGCCGCCGAAGGCGTCTGCGGCGCGCTGTGGGCCGACTGGTGGGGCTTCAAGATGGAGGCCTTCGACGGCATTCCCGAAAACATCGCGCTGGTCGACCGCCCCGCCAACAGCTGCGCGATCGTGCATTCCGATTCGCCCGAAGGCATCCAGCGGCTCAACCAGGAAGCGGCCAAGGTGATCGCCAACGCGCGCCGTGCCGGCATGCAGATCGCACCCGAGCGGGCGATCGGCTGGCTGACCCTCAACCCGGCCCGGTCGATGGGCATCGAACAACAGACCGGCAGCCTGGAGGTGGGCAAGATGGGCGACGTGGTGGTCTGGAACGGCAGTCCCTTCAGCTCGTACGCGCTGGCCGAGAAGGTCTACATCGACGGCCACCAGGTGTACGACCGCCAGGACGCACGCCGCCAGCCGCTGTCGGACTTCATGCTCGGCCAGGAGGCCCGCCCATGAGCGCGCGTTCGCTGCTTCCCCTGCTCGCGCTGGCCCTGCTCGGCGCTGCATCGGCCAGCTCGGCACAGGACCTGCTGGTACGCAATGCCACCGTGCACACCGCCAGCGCGCGCGGCAGCCTGGAGCATGCCGACGTGCTGGTCCAGGGCGGTGTGATCCGTGCGGTCGGGCCCGGCCTGGCCGCGCCGGCGGGGGCGACCGTGGTCGAAGCCAACGGCAGGCCGCTGACCCCGGCCCTGTTTGGCGGCATCACCGACATCGGCATCGAGGAGGTCTCCGGTGAGGCGACCACGGTGGACAGCACGCTGAAGTTGGACGACCAGCCGCTGCGCCCGGAGTTCGATGTCACCCTGGCCTACAACCCGGCGTCGGTGCTGATTCCGGTGGCGCGGCTGGACGGTATCGGCTTCACCGCGCTGGGCGCCAACAGCGGCGGCGGCTTCGTCGCCGGCCAGGGCGGAGTGATGCGGCTGGACGGCAGCGCCGATCCGATCGGCCCGCTGGCGCTGTACCTGCGCCTCGGGTCCGCCGCGGCGGAACTGCCCGGCAACTCGCGCGCGGCGCAGTGGATGCTGCTGGCGCAGATGGTTCGCGAAGCGCGCGGCCGGGTGGCGGTCGATTCGCCGCATGCCCTGCTGACCCCGGCCGGGCGCGCCACGCTGGCGCGTTACCTGGCCGGCCAGGGCCGGCTGGTGGTGGAAGTGGACCGCGCCGCCGACATCCGCCAGCTGCTGCGCTGGGCCACGCGCGAAAAGATCAAGGTCGCCATTGCCGGCGGTGCCGAAGCGTGGCGCGTCGCGCCGCAGCTGGCGCAGGCCGGGGTGCCGGTGTTCGTGGATGCGCTGGGCAACCTGCCGGCCAGCTTCGACCAGCTGGGCGCCACCCTGGAAAACGCCGCGCGCCTGCACGCTGCCGGCGTGGCGGTCAGCTTCACCCAGCGCGACGACCCGTCGCACAACGCCCGCAAGATGCGCCAGCTCGCCGGCAATGCGGTGGCCAACGGCCTGCCCTGGCAGGATGGCCTGGCCGGGCTGACCCGGGTGCCGGCGCAGGCGCTGGGCGTAGGCGACCGGCTGGGCAGCATCGAGCCGGGCAAACTGGCTGACCTGGTGCTGTGGGAAGGCGACCCGCTGGACGTGGGCCACTACGCCGAGCAGGTCTGGCTGGGCGGCCGCGCGGTGCCGATGCGCTCGCGCCAGACCGAGCTGCGTGACCGCTACGCCGCCCCGGTGGGCAGCGAGCCGCGCGCCTATTCGCATTGAGGAACGTCGCATGAGCCTGCGCTGGTACTTCGATTTCGTTTCCCCGTTCGCCTACCTGCACTGGCAGCAGCTGAAAACGCTGCCGCAGTTCGAGCGCATCACCCCGGTGCCGATTGCGCTGGGCGCGGTGCTGCACCACATGGGCAACCTCGGTCCGGCGGAAATCCCGGCCAAGCGCCGCTTCACCTACCGGCAGGTGCTGTGGCAGGCACAGCAGCAGGGCGTGCCGCTGCGCTTCCCGCCCGGCCACCCGTTCAACCCGCTGGCGGCGCTGCGCCTGTGCCTGGCCGCGGACGCCACCCCGGCGGCGGTGGACATCCTGTTCAACTGGATCTGGCGCGACGGCCGCGCCGGCGACAGCCCACAGGCACTGGCACTGCCCGGCGCGATGCTGGACATTGCCGACGTGGCCGCCGCAGTGGGGGCGCCGTGGGTGAAGGAACAGCTGCGCCAGAACACCGAAGCGGCGATCGCCGCCGGGGTGTTCGGGGTGCCGACCCTGGCCATCGACGGTGAGCTGTTCTGGGGCAACGACAGCCACGCGCTGATGGCGGCCGTGCTGGCCGACCCGGGCCTGCTGCGGCAGCCGGAGTGGGAACGGGTGGTGGCGCTGCCGGTTGCGGTGGAGCGGAGCCGGCCAAGCTGACCGGCGCGGTCAGGCAACGGGATGCGTTTTGAGATAGCTTTCACACTTTCGAACGAACACCCTGCCTGGAGGGGGCAAACAGGATGCGCATCGGAATCGTGGTCGACTCTGCCTGTGATCTACCGCAGGACTTCATCCAGCAGCACAACATCGTGCTGCTGCCCATTACCGTCCGCATTGGCGAGGCCGTGCTGGCCGACCACCGCGACGAACAGGCCACCTTGAGCTTCCTGCATGCCCACGTCGCCGAACATGGCGCCGAGGCCGAAACCATTCCCTTCAGCGTGGCGCAGATCCGCGACCTGTTCCTGGGCAAGCTGGTGATCGACTACGACCATGTGTTCTGCATGACGATCACCAAGACGCGTAGTCCGATCCATGACAACGCGATGCAGGCCAGCTTCGCGATCCTCAACGACTACAAGCCGGTGCGCCAGGCGGCGGGGCACAACTCGCCGTTCGCACTGCGCGTGCTGGACACGCAGAACCTGTTCGCCGCCCAGGGCGTGACCGCGGTGGAAGCAGTACGGCTGCGCGACAGCGGCGCCGGCGTGCAGCAGATCCGCGAGCGGCTGGAAGAGCTTGCGTTGAACGTGCACGGCTACATGGTCACCCGCGACCTGTATTACATGCGCGCCCGCGCCCGCCACAAGGGCGACCGCAGCGTGGGCCTGATCAGCGCCGCGCTGGGCAGTGCGCTGGACATCAAGCCGGTGCTGCACGGTTACCGCGGCAGCACCGGCCCGGTGGCGAAGATCAAGGGCTTCGACAACGCGGTGCAGAAGCTGTTCGACTTCGTCGGCCAGCGCGTCCGGGCCGGGTTGCTGACCCCGACCGTGTGCGTGAGCTACGGCGGCGAACTGGCCGACCTGCAGGCGCTGCCCGGTTACGCCAGCCTGCGCGAAACCTGCAAGGCGCACGGGGTGGACGTGTACGAGTCGGTGATGAGCCTGACCGGCATGGTCAATGTCGGCAAGGGCGCGGTGACCATCGGATTTGCCGACGGCCCGCACACGTTTACGGCCTGAGTGATCGGGCCGGTTCGTGCACGCCGATTGCACCCGGCGTCTGCGAACCTTGCCGCACTCGATGGAGACCAACATGACCCAATACAGCATCAGCCTGCCGGATCCGGCCAAAGCCCGCGGCAACGATCCCGACCTGTCCTTCCGTTCGCAGAGCGCCGGCGGTTTCGCCGAGGAACTGCAGGATGCGCTGCGCAGCACGACATTGTTCGAGCGGTGGCGGGCCAAGCAGCCAGACCCGGATGCGGTGGAACTGCAATGGGGTGCCACCGATCCGGGCGCCACGGTGACGGGTGAGCAGAAAGACCTGCGCATCAACCTGACCGTCTCCACCACGATCGACAGCGACGTGTTCAAGCAGCGCATGCGCCTGCTCGCCGGTAATCACTGGGAAATGCGCGACGTGCGGTAATCGCCGCATCGCCTGGGCGGTCAGCTTCCCGTCAGGGATTTCACGGGGCCCGTGCAGCGCGCTCCGGCATCGTGGGCTTGAATCCGCCCTGGAGTACCCGATGCCGCTGCGCCTGCCTGCTACTGCTTCCCTGCTTGCCCTTGCCCTGGCCGCTGCCACCCCTGCGCTGGCGCAGGCCCCGGCTTCCCTGCCCGCCCCCATCGCTGAAGACGGCACCGTGGCCACCGGCCCCCGCTCGGATCTGCATGCACAGGTGCTGCTGGACCGCGCGCATTTTTCGCCGGGCCAGATCGACGGGCTGCCCGGTTCCAACCAGAAGCGCGCGGTGTCCGGCTTCCAGGCCGCACGCGGCCTGAAGGTGACCGGTGAGCTGGATGATGCCACCTGGCAGGCCCTGCAGCCGGACAGCGCGCCGCCGCTGGCGAGTTACACGCTCACCGCCGAGGACGTTGCAGGCCCGTTCCAGCCGCTTCCGAAGAAGCCCGCCGAGCAGGCCAAGCTCACGGCGATGGGTTTCACCTCTGTGGGCGAGGCCTTGGGCGAACGCTTCCATGCCGATCCCAAGCTGCTGCAGACCCTCAATCCCGGTGTGGATCTTGGCAAGGCCGGCAGCACGATCCAGGTGCCGAACATCGCACCGGCAGCGTTGCCGAAGGCGGCCAAGCTGGTGATCGACAAGTCGGACTCCACGCTGCGCCTGTACGACGCGGCGGGCAAGGTGTACGCGCAGTTCCCGGTGTCGTCGGGCAGCCAGCATGATCCGCTGCCGATCGGCAAGTGGAAGATCCTGGGTGTCTCGCGCAATCCGCCGTTCCACTACAACCCGAAATTGTTCTGGGATGCGAAGGCCGGCGACCGCAAGGCTACCCTGCCGCCGGGCCCGAACAATCCGGTCGGGCCGGTCTGGATCGACATTTCGAAGCCGCATTACGGCCTGCATGGCACGCCCGAGCCGGGCCATGTGGGCAAGACCGAATCGCACGGCTGCGTGCGGATGACCAACTGGGACGCGCTGCAGGTGGCCGACGCGGTGGATGCGTCGGTGCCGGTGGTGATGCAGGAGTAAACGACGATGCTGATGCGACTGCTGGCGTTGGGCGTGGTGGTGGGCGTGGCGGGGTGGTGGTTGCTGGCGTCGGATAGTGGTGTTTCCGCGTCAGCCGGGGGCCAACCCGTCGCGGAGAGCAGCCAGGCAGGGCCTGGCTCTACGCGGGAGGTTGTTGTTCCTGCGCAGGGCAGCCAGGCAGGGCCTGGCTCTACGGGGGAGGTTGTTGCTCCTGCTCAGGGCAGCCAGGCAGGGCCTGGCTCTACGCGGGAGGTGGTTGCTCCTGCGCCGAGCGCGGGGGTTGCCCCGGGTCTGTTGTTGCCGGTGCAGGGGATTACGGCGGCGCAGTTGCAGGACACGTTTACCGATGCGCGCAGCGAGGGGCGGGTGCACGATGCCATCGATATCCTCGCGCCTGAAGGCACGCCGGTACTGGCGGTGGCCGATGGCACGATCGAGAAGCTGTTCGACAGCGAGCGCGGCGGGTTGACCGTGTACCAGTTCGAACCCGGCGGAACGTACTGCTATTACTACGCCCACCTGCAGCGCTATGCCGATGGGCTGGCGGAAAAGCAGGTGGTCAAGCGGGGCGACGTGATCGGCTACGTGGGCCATACCGGCAACGCCAGCCCGGACGCGCCACACCTGCACTTCGAGATCCACCGGCTGGGCCCGGAAAAGCAGTGGTGGAAGGGCGAGTCGCTGAACCCCTACCCGGTGCTGCGTGGCGAGCAGGTCCTGCCCTGAGCCCTGCCCGGCCCGGGTGGCTGAACCGGGATGGGGTGGGCAATTGGCCCGGCCGCCGCGAAGGTGCGAGAATCGCCGGCCCTCCCTTTCCGGCTGGCGCGTTGGCGCCGCCCTCCTGACCGAGACTACGTGAAGACCCCCGAAAGCCTGCAGGCGTTGATCGAAGATGGCGTCATCGATGAAGTGCTGCGCCCGCTCAAGAGCGGCAAGGAAGCGGCCGTGTACGTGGTGCGCAGCGGCGACGATGTGCGCTGCGCCAAGGTCTACAAGGACATGGCCCAGCGCAGCTTCCAGCAGCGCGTGCAGTACCAGGAAGGGCGCAAGGTGCGCGGCAGCCGCGAGGCCCGCGCGGTGGGCAAGGCCAGCAAGTACGGACGCAAGCAGCAGGAAACGGCGTGGAAGAACACCGAGGTCGACGCGCTGTACCAGCTGCGCGAAGCCGGCGTGCGCGTGCCGGAACCCCACGGGTATTTCCATGGCGTGCTGGTGATGGAGCTGGTGACCGACGCGGAGGGGTTCTCCGCCGCGCGGCTGGGCGAGGTCGAGCTGGAGCCCGACCAGGCCCGTGAGTTCCACGCGATCCTGGTGCGCCAGGTGGTGCTGATGCTGTGCTGTGGCCTGATCCACGGCGATCTGTCGCCGTACAACGTGCTGGTGGGTCCGGACGGCCCGGTGGTGATCGATTTCCCGCAGGTGGTGAGCGCCGGTGGCAACAATGCCGCGCGCAGCATGCTCCTGCGCGATGTGAACAACCTCACCGCGTATCTGGGGCGGTCGGCGCCGGAGTTGCTGGATACCTGGTACGGCGAGGAAATGTGGGCGCTGTTCGAGGCCGGTGAACTGCTGCCGGACAGTCCGTTGACCGGCACCTTCGTGCATGACGAATCGACCATCGACCTGGACAGCGTGCGCCACGCGATCAACGACGCGCGCGAAGAAGCGCTGATCCGCCAGCAGGGTCGGGAAGCGGCGGAAGAAGACGACGATTGAGGGGGGTACAGCCACGCAAGGCGTGGCTCTACACGATCAGACGGCCGTACCCATCGGCCGACGGCCGGCCCCACCGGCAGACGGCCGGGCCCATCGTCAGACGACCGTACCCACCGGCAGATGACCAAGTCCACCGGCAGACGTCGGTCCCACCGGCAGATGAGCAAGCCCACCGGCAGACGTCGGTCTCACCGGTGTAGAGCCACGCCCTGCGTGGCTGCCCCTGCCTAGCCGTGCAACGCTTCGGCGTGATGCGCGATGTGCTCGCCGATGAACGTGCTGATGAAGTAATAGCTGTGGTCATACCCCGGCTGCAGCCGCAACTGCAACGGGTGCCCCGCTGCCGTGCACGCGGCCTGCAGCCACTGCGGCTGCAGCTGGCTGTCCAGGAACTCGTCGCCGCCGCCCTGGTCGACCAGCAGGGGCAGCTTTTCCGTCGCCGTGGCCACCAGTTCGCTGGCATCCCACTGCGCCCAGCCGGCGCGATCCTCGCCCAGGTAGGCCGAGAACGCCTTCTGCCCCCACGGCACCCGGGTCGGGGCGACGATCGGCGAGAACGCCGACACGCTGCGGTAGCGGCCCGGGTTGCGCAGCGCGATCACCAGCGCGCCATGCCCGCCCATCGAATGACCACTGATGCCGCGTGCAGCGCTGGCCGGCAGGTGCGCCTCCACCAGCGCCGGCAGCTCTTCGACGATGTAGTCATGCATCCGGTAGTGCTTCGCCCACGGCTGCTCGGTGGCATTGAGGTAGAACCCCGCCCCCTTGCCCAGGTCGTAACCCTCCGCATCGGCGACGTCGTCGCCGCGCGGGCTGGTGTCGGGCGCGACCAGGATCACCCCGTGTTCGGCGGCGTACCGCTGCGCACCGGCCTTGGTGATGAAGTTCTGCTCGGTGCAGGTCAGCCCGCTCAACCAGTACAGCACCGGCAGTTTCTGCGTGGCGGCCTGTGGCGGCAGGTACACGGCCACCTTCATGTCGCAGCCCAGCACCTGCGACCGGTGCTGGTACACGTCCTGCCAGCCACCGAAGGCGGCGCGATGTTCAATGCGTTCCATGGGCGGGCTCCGCGGCAATCAGAAGTGGACGACCGAGCGGATCGACTTGCCTTCGTGCATCAGGTCGAAGGCGTCGTTGATCTGCTCCAGTTCCATGGTGTGGGTGACGAAGGGCGCCAGTTCGATGTCGCCCTTCATCGCGTCTTCGACCATGCCAGGCAGCTGGCTGCGGCCCTTCACGCCACCGAACGCGGTGCCCTTCCACGAGCGGCCGGTCACCAGCTGGAACGGACGGGTGGAGATCTCCTGCCCAGAACCGGCCACGCCGATGATCACCGACTGGCCCCAGCCGCGGTGCGCGCATTCCAGCGCCGCGCGCATCACGTTCACGTTGCCGATGCACTCGAAGGTATGGTCCACGCCCCAGGTGGTCTGTTCGACGATGACCTGCTGGATCGGCTTGTCGAAGTCCTTCGGGTTGATGCAGTCGGTGGCGCCGAACTGCCTGGCCAGCTCGAACTTGGACGGGTTGGTGTCGATGGCGAAGATGCGGCCGGCCTTGGCCTGGCGCGCGCCCTGGATCACCGCCAGGCCGATGCCGCCCAGGCCGAACACGGCGACCGAATCGCCTTCCTGCACCTTGGCGGTGTTGTGCACCGCGCCGATGCCGGTGGTCACGCCGCAGCCGAGCAGGCACACGTGCTCCGGGTTGGCGTCCGGGTTGATCTTGGCCAGCGAAACTTCGGCCACCACGGTGTACTCGCTGAAGGTGGAGCAGCCCATGTAGTGGTAGATCGGCTGGCCGTTGTAGCTGAAGCGGGTGGTGCCGTCGGGCATCACGCCCTTGCCCTGGGTGGCGCGCACCGCCACGCACAGGTTGGTCTTGCCCGAGGTGCAGAACAGGCATTCGCCGCATTCGGCGGTGTACAGCGGAATCACGTGGTCGCCCGGCTTGACGCTGGTCACGCCCTCGCCCACTTCCACCACGATGCCGGCGCCTTCATGTCCCAGCACCGCCGGGAACAGGCCTTCCGGATCATCGCCGGACAGGGTGAACGCGTCGGTATGGCAGACCCCGGTATGGGTGATGCGTACCAGCACTTCGCCCTTCTGCGGCGGGGCAACGTCGATCTCGACGATCTTCAGCGGTTCGCCAGCGGCGAAGGCAACAGCGGCACGGGATTTCATCGGGAACACTCCAGGACGGTAGACAAGGCAGGACAGCGCGCGGGCGGCCGCACGCTCATTTCAGGTAGGAACGGATCAGCGCGCTCATGTCGCGCACGCGCTCGGCGCGCTGCGCATCGGACTGCGCCGGCTGGCCGAATTCCTCGCGCAGGTGGGCTTCCATCACTTCGGACATCAGCCCGTTGACGGCGCCCCGGATCGCCGCGATCTGCTGCAGCACCGGACCGCATTCGGCGCCGGCCTCCAGCGCGCGGTCCAGCGCATCGCACTGGCCGCGGATGCGGCGCACGCGGGCCAGGACCTTCTTTTTTTCTTCCGGGGAATGCGGCACGGCACGGCGACCAGGGAACTATACTGGGGGATAGTATATACGAGCTGGGAAATGCTGCTGCACGACGCCATCACGGCGCTCCATGGATGCTCCTTCCAACCCCACCCCCCAGCCGGACCGACGATGCCCGACGCCCCCTCCTTCGTTGTCCGCTCCTTTGAAGCCAACTACGCCGCCTCCGGCAGTGTCGAGCGCATCCTGTCGCTGACCGTGGACTGCAACTGCGGCACGACCTCCTCCTGCAGCTCAACCCAGCTGATCCACCTGCCCGGTGGCGCGCTGTTCCGCTGCGAACAGTGCGGTTCGCACCAGGCGATCAGCCACGCGCGACTGGATGCCAGCGCCTCGCCGACACGGCTGCTGCGCGAAAGCGCGCCGACCCGCAGCGCACCGATGGTCACCATCCGCTTCTGAGCCGCTGCCTGCACGCGGAAGGCACGGCCTTCCGTCGATGATGGCGTGACACCCCACTGCAGTACCGCCCGCCATGGCCAAGCCGTCCGGCTCCCGTCTCGTTGTCTACGCCGCGCTGGTCGGCAACCTGTGCATCGCCATCGCCAAGTTCGTCGCCGCCGGGATGTCCGGCAGTTCGGCGATGCTCAGCGAAGGCGTGCATTCGCTGGTGGACACCACCAATGAACTCCTGCTGCTGTACGGCCTGCACCGCGCCGACAAGAAGCCCGACACCGTGCACCCGTTCGGGTATGGCCGTGAACTGTACTTCTGGAGCTTCATCGTCGCCCTGCTGGTGTTCGCGGCCGGCGCGGGCGTGTCGGCCTATGAAGGCATCCTGCATATCCGCAACCCGGAACCGGCCACCAACCACACGGTGAGCTACGTGGTGCTGGGCATCTCGTTCCTGTTCGAGGGCGGCTCGTGGTGGGTAGCGCTGCGCGAATTCCGGGCCACCAAGGGGTCGATGGGCTATTTCGAAGCCTTCCGGCGCAGCAAGGATCCGTCCACCTTCACCGTGCTGCTGGAAGACAGCGCCGCCCTGCTCGGGCTGGCGTTCGCGGCGATCGGCCTGGCCGCCGCGCAGTGGCTGGACATGCCCGAGCTCGATGGCGTGGCTTCGCTGTGCATCGCCGGCGTACTGGCGCTCACCGCGTTCCTGCTGGCGCGCGAGACCAAGGGCCTGCTGGTCGGCGAGCCGGCCCACCCCAGCGTCGCCCGGCGGATCATGGCCGTGGCCGACACCGATGCCGACCTGCGCAAAGCCAACGGCGTCACCACCATGCAGATGGGACCGGACCAGGTCGTGGCGATGCTGAGCGCCGAATTCGAGGACGATCGCAACACCCCGCAGATCGAGGCCTGCATTACCCGCATCGAACAGGCGGTCAAGGCCGAATACCCCGAGCTGGTGGCCCTGTTCGTGAAGCCGCAGACCCCCGAAGTGTTCCGTGCCCGGCGTGCGGCACTGGGGGACCCGGGATGAAGCCTTCAGCTCGCCGGGCATGGCCGCCAGCGGTGTGTTCATGGCCACCACGGCCGATCGGATAATCTACCCGGCCCCTGCCTGGCCTTCGGCTGCGAGACTCCTTGAACGTGACGGACCCCATAGACGGACACAGCCGGCGCGACACCGAGCGCATGAAGATGGCGCTGGCGGCCGGTGCCATCGTCGGCACCTGGTTCTGGGACGTGGCCAACGACCGGCTGACCGTCGACGAGGCACTGACCGACGCCTTCGGGCTGGACCCGGCCTCGCCGCAGCACGAGCTGCGCCTGGAACAGGTGCTGCATGCCGTGCACCCGGACGACCATGCCGAACTGGTGGCGGCGATCAACGACGCGATGGTGCGCGGCGGCCGCTACGCGCACCAGTACCGCGCGCGCAACGCGCAGGGCCAGTACCGCTGGCTGGAGGCCATCGGCCGGGTCGACCTGGACGATACCGGGCGCCCGCAGGGCTTCCAGGGCGTGCTGATCGACATCGATGACCGCCGCCAGGTGGAAGCGCAGCGCGACCAGGCCCAGGCCCTGCTGCGCTCGTTCGTGGAAGCCGCGCCCGGCGTGGTGTATGCCAAGGACCGCCAGGGCCGGTTGCTGATCGGCAACCATGGCACCACCGAGCTGATCGGACTGCCGCCGGAGCAATACGTCGGGCGCACCGATGCCGAACTGCTGAACGACCCGGTGCAGGCGGCGATGGTGATGGCCGTCGACGAACGGATCATGGCCAGTGGCCAGGCCGAGCAGCTGGAAGAATCGATCAGCTTCCCCGACGGGCGCCGCGCGGACTGGCTGTCGACCAAGGCACCCCTGCGCGACGCCGACGGCACCGTCGTCGGGTTGATCGGCACCTCGCTGGACATCACCGAGCGCAAGGCCGTCGAGGCGCGCCACCAGGAAATCGAGGAACGCTACCGCCTCGCCGTGCGCGCGACCAACGATGCGATCTGGGACTGGCGCATGACCGACGGCCACGTGATCTGGAACGAGGCGCTGGCCACGCTGTTCGGGCACACCCTGATGGAGTCCGACGCGCAGTGGTGGCTTGATCATATCCATCCGGACGATCGGGATCGCGTGGATCTGGACATCCACCGGGTGATCGACGGCGATGGCACCACCTGGTACGGCGAGTACCGCTTCCAGCGCGCCGACGGCAGCTACGCCCAGGTCCTGGACCGCGGCGCGGTGCTGCGCGGCCCGGACGGCGAGCCGCTGCGCATGATCGGCGCGATGCTCGACCTCACCGCGCGCAAGTCTGCCGAAGCGGCGCTGGCCGAAAGCGAAGAGCGCCTGCGCTTTGCCACCGACGCCGGCGACATGGGCTTCTGGGACGTGGACCTGGTCAACGACGTCCTGATCTGGCCGCCGCGCACCAAGGCGATGTTCGGCATTTCGCCGCAGGTGCCGGTCAGCCTGCGCGACTTCTACGACGGCCTGCATCCGGCCGACCGCGAAGCGGTACACGCGGCCTTTAGCGCCGCCGCCGATCCGGCACAGCGCGCGTTGTACGACGTGGAATACCGCACCGTCGGCAAGGAGGACGGCGTGGTCCGCTGGGTAGCGGCGAAGGGCCGTGGCCACTTCGAGGGCGAGCGCTGCCTGCGCGTGGTCGGCGTGGCCATCGAAGTCACCGCGCGCAAACTCGCCGAGGCGCGGCTGCACGAACTCAACGAACAGCTGGAAAGCCGCGTGGCCGAAGAGGTCGCCGAACGGACCCGGGTCGAGGACGCGCTGCGCCAGAGCCAGAAGATGGAAGCGGTGGGCCAGCTCACCGGCGGAATCGCGCACGACTTCAACAACATGCTGGCGGCCGTGATCGGCCCACTCGCCCTGCTGTCGCTGCGGCTGGGCGAGAGCGACCCGCTGGTCACCCGCTACATCGACATGGCCATCGACGGCGCCAACCGCGCCGCGCAGCTGACCCAGCGGCTGCTGGCGTTTTCCCGCCAGCAGCCGCTGCAGCCGGTGCCGGTGGATGCCAACCGCCTGGTGGCGGGCATGACCGACCTGTTCGTGCACTCGCTGGGCGGCAACATCCGCCTGGAGACCACGCTGGCGCCGGACCTGTGGCTGACCTTCGCCGACGCCAACCAGCTGGAGAACGTGATCCTCAACCTGGCGGTCAACGCGCGCGACGCGATGCCGGCGGGCGGCCGCCTGTCCGTCGCCACCGCCAACTGCACGGTGGACCGGGACAGTGCCGACGCGCATCCCACGGTGCCGCGGGGCCAGTACATCCTGGTCACGGTGGCCGACAACGGCACCGGCATGACGGCGGAGGTCATCGCCAAGGCATTCGATCCCTTCTTCACCACCAAGCAGGTCGGCCAAGGCACCGGCTTGGGCCTGTCGCAGGTGTATGGCTTCGTCAAACAGTCCGCCGGGCACGTGAAGCTGTGTTCTGCGGTCGGCGAAGGCACCACCGTCAAGCTGTACCTGCCGCGCCTGGCTGCCACCGTCGACACCGTCGATGCGCCCACCGCAGGCGACGTCGCGGCCCCGGTCGGGCTGCGCGAACGGGTGCTGGTGGTGGAAGACGAGCCCGCCGTGCGCCAGTTCTCGGTCGAAGCGCTCACCGCACTGGGCTATGACGTGCTCGCCGCCGAAGGCGCGGCACCCGCGCTGGCGTTGCTGGACGCGCATGCCGACATCGCGCTGCTGTTCACCGACGTGGTCATGCCCGAGGTCAACGGTCGCCAGCTGGCTGATGAAGCGCTACGCCGCCGACCGGATCTCAAGGTGTTGTTCACCACCGGCTACAGCCGCAATGCGCTGGAGCGCGATGGGGTCATCGATCCGGGCGTGCAGGTGATCGGCAAGCCGTTCAGCGTCGCGACGCTGGCGACGCGGGTGCGGGCGGTGTTGGGCGAGGGGCGTTGAGGGGCCTGCCTGGTTGCCACGCAGGGCGTGGCACTACGGGCGGGATGCTGCCAGCTCTACCGAGGGGTGCAGGCCGAAGGTGCGGTGGTACATGCCGGCGAAGCGGCCCTGGTCCCACACGCCGAACCGGGTGCAGATGCTGGTGACGGTGTCGCCCGGGCCGGCTTCGCGCAGCGCCTTGCGGATCACGTGCATGCGTTCGAGCATGTAGTACTGGTGCGGCCCCATGCCGAATACTTCATCGAAGGCGCGGTTGAGGGAACGCTGCGACGTTCCCGCGCTGAGGATCAGGTCGCCGATGACCGCCTCGCCGCGGATGCTCTTGTGGATATGGTCCAGGCTGCGGCGGATGATCTCGTTGCGCGGCACCGTGGGTCGCCCGCGCGCACGCTGCACCGCCTCGGGGTTGGCCAGCACCATGCAGCGCAGCAGCGCGTGGATGAGCTGGCCACTGAACGCCTTGCGCACGCTCGGCGCCTGGAACAGCGTGGGGTCGTCGCGATCGATCACCAGCGCGCGCGTCACCAGGGTGATGATCGCCGTGACTTCCTCGCGGCCGATGTTGACCGGCGTGATGCGGGCGATGTGGTCGTCGAACAGGCCGGCCACTTCGCGCGCACGCTGCACCACCGCGACCACGTCCATGCTCAGCGCGATGAAGCGCGACGGCCGGCGTGAGTAACCATGTACCTCGCCGCCGGGCGGGTACCAGATGAACTGCTCATCGGAGGTCTCCTGCCCCTGCATGGCCGCGTCGCTGCCGGGCAGCGAGACGTAGGCGAGGTAGCGATGGTGCTCGTTCAGTCCGTTGAACAGCACCGGCGCCCCGTCGCTGCCCAGCATGGCAACGACATCGCCGGCATCCAGCAGCTCCAGCGTCCACTCGCCCCTGCCGGGCCCGATCAGGCGCATGACACCGTCCACGCCGGCAAGCGCGTCGGTGTAAGCCTCGAAGTCGTTGAATCGCTGTAGCGGCATGGGGGGCGCCGTGGACGAAAGGGAGGTACCGCGCGTGCGGTGTGTCAGGCTGCGGCGATCCCCCCATGAAGGTCGCTGCCCGACGCTCGATATCCGCTAGTTGAAGTTGTCCCGGATGGTGGTAACCCGGCCTTCGCGGAAGGTGATCTGGATTTTCATCATCCTGGTACTCCCTGATTGCCGGGGCAGACGCGCCCCGGGGCCGACTTTGCCACAAGCCGGCGCCCGGGGGTATTGTCCCTGGGTCACAATTCAGCGCAGCGGATCGGCTGGCACGCCCTCATGGGTGATGCGCACCGGCAGCACGTGGCCCTGTTCATCGAAGTGCATGCGCTCGATGGCCGTGGCGCGGTGATCGCGCGCCTTGTCGCCCAGCGGACGCCGGTGATAGACGATGTACCAGTTGTCGCTGCCCGGGGCGTGGATGACCGAGTGGTGGCCGGCACTGGTGGCAATGGCCGGGTCCTGCTGCAGGATGCGGCCGATCCGCTTGAACGGGCCGGTAGGCGCATCGGCGATGGCATAGGCCACCGAGTAATCCGGGCCGCCCCAGCCGCCTTCGGACCACATGAAGTAATAACGGCCATCGCGCTTGAACATCAACGGGCCTTCCACGTATTCCGGGGCCGGGGTGATTTCCTTGAACACGGTGCCGTCGGCCAGCGGCAGCACGCCGGTGAAATCGTCCTTCAGGCGCACGATATTGGCGTGCTTCCAGCCGCCGTAGAGCATGTACCAGCTGCCATCGTCGTCCTTGAACACGAACTGGTCGATCGGCTGGGCGCCGTTGTGGAACCCGCCCACCAGGGGCTTGCCGAGCAGGTCGCGGTAATGCCCTTCGGGTTTGTCGGCCACGGCCACGCCGATCCCACCCAGCTCCTGGTCGTTCTTGATGTCGTTGGCGGAGAAGAAGAAGTAGTAGCGGCCGTCCTTCTCCACCACCGAGGGCGCCCACATCGCCTCGCGCGCCCAGGAAACCGCCTCGACCTTCAGGACGCCGGGATGCTTCGTCCAGGTCACAAGGTCGGGTGAGGAAAACGCGTCGAACACGGTCTGCTCGGCGTACTCGCGCGAGCTGGTGGGGAAGATCCAGTACTTCCCGTTGAATACGGCTGCTTCCGGGTCGGCGTACCAGCCCGGCAGGATGGGGTTGCCGGACATCGCCGGTGCCTTGCCCTGCGCCACGCCGGTTGCACCCGCCCCGAATGAAACGCTTGCTGCCAATGCCGCGGCCATCATCGTGCTGCGAAACGTCATGCCCTGCCCTCCCGAACCGGTAGATGAGGGTCGAGTTTAGATCGATTCAGTCCCGGATTTCCGTACAGGGGGTCACCTGTGTGCACAGCCCGCCGCGCCCTCGTTCGACTGCGTGGCGGACAGCGGGGGCTGGCACTACGATGGAGATCTGCGTGCCGCCCGCCAAGAGCCGGCGGCACCGCTGCCCCCAGGAGGTCGCATGCAGTTTCTGGTCAACATCGATGTGGACAACGTGGAGGACGCGCTGTCGTTCTATACGCGGGCATTCGCGCTGCACGTCGGCCGACGTTTCGGGAACGATGGCGTGGAGCTGCTGGGGGGGCCGGCGCCGATCTACCTGCTGGCCAAAGCCCCCGGCACCACGGCCACGCCGCAGGTGCGTGACCGACGCGATTACCGCCGCCACTGGACGCCGCTCCACCTGGACTGGGTCGTGGACAATCTTGATGCCGCCCTGGCGCGCGCGATTGCCGCGGGCGCGCGCGTGGAGCAGCCGCCCGCAACCCATGCCTGGGGCCGGATCGCCCTGCTCGCCGATCCCTTCGGCCACGGCTTCTGCCTGCTGCAGTTCCTGGGCCGAGGCTATGACGAAATCAGCAGTGCCTGAGCGTCCCGGGTTGCGCTGCGCTCAAGCGCCATCGCGCAGCATGTCCACGAACGCGCGCAACGCCGAGGACATCTGCCGCTGGCGTGGGTAGTAAAGCACCCAGCCGGCGAAGGGCTCGCTCCAGTCCTCCAGCACCGCCACCAGCCGGCCATCGTCCAGGTAGGGCCGTGCCGCATCTTCCAGCACGTAGGCAAAGCCCAGGCCGTCCAGCACCGCCTGCAGGATGGTGTGCTGGTCGCCCAGCGTGAGCCGGCCCGGCACGTCGATGTCCAGGGTCTGCCCATCGCGTTCGAACTGCCATTTGTACAGATGCCCGCTGGCGAAGCGGAAGCGCACGCACTCGTGCTCGACCAGCTCGCGCGGATGCCGCGGAATGCCGCGACCGCGCAGATAGGCCGGCGAGGCCACGATCAGGCCCCGCAACGCCGGGCCCAGTGGCACCGCCACCATGTCTTCGGGCACGAACTCGTGCAGGCGCACCCCCGCGTCGTAGCCTTTCGCCACGATGTCCACCAGTCCATCGTCCTGCGCCACCTCCAGCCGCACATCCGGGTGCGCGCGCAGGAAATGCGCCAGGCGCGGTCCGAGCTGGGTGTGTACCGCCGCGCGGGTGGCATTGATCCGCAGCAGCCCGGCCGGTGCCGCGCGGAAGTGATTCATCTCTTCCAGCGCGTCATGCACCTGGCCCAGCGCCGGCTGCAGGCGGTCCAGCAGCCGCTGCCCGGCTTCGGTGAGGGCAACGCTGCGGGTGGTGCGGTGGAACAGGCCTACCCCCAGCCGCTCTTCCAGCGCGCGGATCGCATAGCTCACCGCCGAGGTCGACAAGGCCAGCTCCGCCCCGGCGCGGCGGAAGCTGCGGTGGCGCGCGACTGCGGCGAACGCAGCCAGGTGGGTGAGGTTGTCAGTGGCCACGATTGTGCAGTCTGCCTTGATGAATCATGCCGATATATTGACTGTATACCACTGGGAAGCGGGCGTATTGTAAAGCGCCTTTCCATAAATCCCAGGATATCCCCATGTCCCTCGCCCATGGCTATGCCGTGCACGACCAGACCGCACCGCTGGTGCCGTTCTCCTTTGAACGCCGCGCGGTCGGTGCCGACGACGTCCGCATCCAGATCCTCTACAGCGGCATCTGCCACTCCGACCTGCACCAGGCCCGCGACGACTGGGGTGGCGCGCAGTTCCCGATGGTGCCGGGCCACGAAATCATCGGCCGGGTCACCGAGGTCGGCGCCAACGTCACCCGCTTCAAGGTCGGCGACTTCGCCGGCGTCGGCTGCATGGTTGACTCCTGCCGCCACTGCGATGCCTGCGACCACGACCTGGAGCAGTACTGCGAAAAGGGTCCGACCTACACCTACAACAGCACCGAGCGCGGCAGCGACCAGCTGACCTACGGCGGTTACTCCGACCACATCGTGGTCGAGCAGCGCTTCGTGGTGAAGGTGTCGGAGACGCTCGACCTGAAGGCCGCCGCGCCGCTGCTGTGCGCGGGCATCACCACCTATTCCCCGTTGCGCCACTGGAAGGTCGGCCCCGGCCAGAAGGTCGGCGTGATCGGCCTGGGCGGCCTCGGCCACATGGGCGTGAAGTTCGCCAAGGCGATGGGCGCCACCGTGGTGATGATCACCACCACCCCTGAAAAGGGTGCCGACGCCAAGCGCCTGGGCGCCGACGAGGTGCTGGTCTCGCGTGACCCGGCGCAGATGAAGGCACACGCCAACAGCTTCGACTTCCTGCTCAACACCATCCCGGTGAGCCACGACACCAACCCGTACATGTCGCTGCTCAAGCGTGACGCCACCATGTGCCTGGTCGGTGTGATCACCGAACTGGACCCGCCGTTGAACGGCTCCAGCGTCATCTTCGGCCGCAAGCACGTGACCGGCTCGGCGATCGGCGGCATGGCCGAGACCCAGGAAATGATGGACTTCTGCGCCGAACACAACATCGTCAGCGACGTCGAAGTGATCGACATCAAGACGGTCAACGAAGCGTGGGCGCGAATGGCGAAGAACGACGTGCGGTACCGCTTCGTGATCGACATGGCCACGCTGGCGGCATAAGGCATCAACAAAAACCCCGGCATTGCCGGGGTTTTTTCATGGATCAGTAAGCGAACTGCTCGAATACCGGGTCCACGTTCTGGTTCCACTCGCCATGGAACAGCGCCAGCTTGCGTTCGGCCGGGGTGATCCCCGAATCGACGATTTCCTGCAGCACGTCCAGGAAGTGGCTTTCGTCCTGGCCATCGGCATTGCGTGCCGCACGACGCTGCAGGCCAGCCACCGCGATCTTCAGCGCCTCGCGCGCCAGGTCGCGCACCGTGCCGCCGCGGAATGGCAGGTTCAGTGCATGCTTGGGCACCCCGTCGCGCAGCGCGTGGCGTTCCACCAGGCTGAAGTCGCGCACCAGGTCCCACGCCGCATCCAGCGCCGCATCGTCGTACAGCAGGCCGACCCAGAATGCCGGCAACGCGCACAGCCGGCTCCACGGGCCGGCATCGGCACCGCGCATTTCCAGGTACTTCTTCAGGCGCACCTCGGGGAACGCGGTGGTCATGTGGTCCGACCAGTCGCGCAGCGTCGGCAGCTGGCCCGGCAACACCGGCAGCTTGCCCACCATGAAATCGCGGAAGCTCTGCCCGCTGGCATCGTGGTACACGCCATCGCGGTACGAAAAATACATCGGCACATCGAGCAGGTAATCCACGTACCGCTCGTAACCGAAGCCGTCCTCGAACACGAAGTCGAGCATGCCGGTACGGCCTGCGTCCGTGTCCGTCCAGATGTGCGAACGGTAGCTCAGGTAACCGTTCGGCCTGCCTTCGGTGAAGGGCGAATCGGCGAACAGCGCCGTGGCGATCGGCTGCAGCGCCAGCGACACCCGGAACTTTTTCACCATGTCCGCTTCGGTGGCGTAATCCAGGTTCACCTGCACGGTGCAGGTGCGGGTCATCATGTCCAGGCCCAGCGAGCCGACCTTGGGCATGTAGTCGCGCATGATCCGGTAGCGGCCCTTGGGCATCCACGGCATCTCGTCGCGCCGCCACTTGGGCTGGAAGCCCATGCCGAGGAAGCCCAGCTGCAGTTCGGCGGCCACCTGGGCCACTTCGTTGAGATGGGTGCCGGTTTCCACGCAGGTCTGGTGGATGCTTTCCAGCGCGGCACCGGACAGCTCCAGCTGGCCGGCCGGTTCCAGGGTCACCGACGCGTTGTCGCGCAGCAGCGCGATGGTGCGGCCGTTCTCCTGCACCGGCGCCCAGCCGAAGCGGGTCAGCCCGGTCAGCAGCGCCTCGATGCCGCGCTCGCCGTCGAAGGTCGGCGGGCGCAGGTCGTCCAGGCGGAAGCCGAACTTCTCGTGCTCGGTGCCGATGCGCCACTGCGCCTTGGGCTTTTCGCCGGAGGCCAACGTGGCGACCAGTTCGTTACGGTCGGTGATCGGCGTCTCGGCGACGTGGCTGGGGCTCGACAAGGGGGGGCTCGCAGGGATTCTGGTCTGGACGGGGATGTGGGGCTCAACGCCCAGCATCGCAAGGGCGCAGTATAGGGTGGCCGTTCCGACCGTCATGCCATCGTGACGGTTTTCTGCATCCTATTGGCTGGGACTTGACCGCGCCGATGTCCGCGCGACAGAGCGCGTACCGACCAACGGTCGGTACCTACCGGTAGCACCCGACCGTTGGCCTGGTGGCATCGGTTGATACGCGCCGGTAGGACCCGACCGTTGGTCGGGTGGCAGGAATCAGGGCGCCGCGGGCGCCGGCTTGTCCAGGCCCAGCCAGCCGCCGATGATGCCGCGTGCCTCGTCCACGCCCTGGCGTGCCGGTCCGGAGAAGGTCTGCACGCTGACGGTGTCGCCGAAGGACGACTGCAGTTCCTTACGCACCTTCTGCAGGGCAATGCCCTGCTGGCCACGACCCAGCTTGTCGGCCTTGGTCAGCAGCGCGTGCGCCGGCAGGCCTCGCTGCACGGCGTAGGCCAGCATCTGCCGGTCGTAGTCCTTGAGCGGGTGGCGGATGTCCATCACCACCACCAGGCCGCGCAGGGCCTCGCGGGTGCGGAAGTACTGGTCGATGAAGGCCTGCCAGTGCGCCTGCAGGTCCAGCGGCACCTTGGCGTACCCGTAACCGGGCAGGTCGACCAGCTTGGCCTCCGGGGTGACCTCGAAGAACACCAGCTGCTGGGTGCGGCCGGGGGTCTTGGAGACCCGGGCCAGGCTGTTCTGGCGGGTCAGGGCGTTGAGGGCACTGGATTTGCCGGCGTTGGAGCGGCCGGCGAAGGCCACTTCGGCCCCCACGTCGTCCGGCAATTGCCGGATATTGTGGGCCGAGAGCAGGTATTGGGCGCGTTCGAGGAGCAATGACATGCGCATAGGATCGCACGCCGCCGGTTTTGCCGCACTGCCGCGTTGACCCTGGCGTGAAAGCGCATGGATAATCGGGCGATCCCCGCGTGTGCATCCTGCACATGCCAGGCCGGTCCACACGGAGCTTCCGCATGCGCCATGCTCGCGTTCTTGCCGTTTCCGCTGTTGCTGTATCGCTGTTGGCCGCCGTCGCGGTCGCCCAGACCGCGGTGACCCCGCTGCCGGACAACGCGCCGGTAAGGACGGCGTCGCTCGAAGTCGATTTCAGCAAGACCACCTGGGGCGACCCCAAGGCCGGCCAGACCAAGGCCGCCGCCTGCGCGGCCTGCCATTCGGCCGATGGCAATTCCACGGTCGAGATGTACCCCAGCATCGCCGGTCAGAGCGAGCGCTACAGCGCCCTGCAGATGGCGCTGATCGCCAACGGCCAGCGCACCTCCGGAGCGTCGGCGGCGATGGTGCCGTTCGTACAGGACCTCACGCCGCAGGACATGCGCGACATCGGCGCCTACTTCGCGACGCAGAAGGCCAATGCCGGGCTTGCCGACGACGGCGTGGTCACCGAAGGCCCCTACAAGGACAAGAAGTTCTTCGAGATCGGCCAGCAGCTGTACCGCGGCGGCGATGCCCAGCGCGGCATCCCGGCCTGCATGGCCTGCCACGGCCCCACCGGTGCCGGCAATCCGGGCCCGGCCTACCCGCACATCGGCGGCCAGCATGCGTCCTATGTGGCGCGCCGGCTGCAGGAGTACCAGGCCGGCGTCACCCAGGAAACCGACAAGGCCCACTTCCAGATCATGGCCACGATCGCCAAGTCACTGACCGAGCAGGAAATCCAGGCGCTGGGCAGCTACCTGCAGGGCCTGCACAACCGCGCCGACGACGTGGCGGCGGCCGCACCCCGCCCGGGCGCCGCCCGGCAGTGACGCCGGGGGCGCCCCGGAACCGATGACAGATGCGCCCCGCCCCCGCGGCGGGGTATGTTCACCCCCCCACGCCGGCACTGGGCCGGCGTTGTTTTTTCCGATGGAGAGCAATGTAAATGACGCTGATGCCCCGTTTGATGCTGTTGTTGCTGGCCCTGGCACCCCTGTCGGTGCTGGCCGCACCCGCCGCCGCCCCGCTGGTGGAAGGCGAAGACTACGAGGTGATCGCGTCGCCGGGCCCGTTCGCGCCGCTGGCCGGCAAGGTCGAAGTAGTGGAAATGTTCGGCTACACCTGCCCGCACTGCGCGCATTTCGAGCCCACCCTGGAAGCCTGGGCGAAGAAACTGCCCAAGGACGTGCGCTTCACCCCGGTGCCGGCGGCGTTCGGTGGCTACTGGGATTCCTACGCCCGTGCCTACTACGCTGCAGAGCAGCTGGGGGTGGCCAAGCGCAGCCATGCCGCCATGTTCAAAGCGTTGCATGAAGAAAAAACGCTGCCGATGCAGAACGTGTCCCCCGACGAGCTCGCGGGCTTCTACACCGCATACGGGGTGAGCGCAGGCGCCTACACCACCGCGCTGAAGAGCACGGCGGTAGAACAGAAGGTCAAGGCTGCGCGGGATTTCGCCCAGCGCACCCGGGTGCCCGGCACCCCGGCCCTGATCGTCAACGGCAAGTACCTGGTCAAGGGCGACTCCTTCGACGACATGCTGCGCAATACCGATGCCCTGATCGCCCGCGAGCGCGCCGGCGCCAAGGCTCGCTGAACCATCACGCACCCTGCACGCGGCGCCCCGGCGGGCGCGTGTCATCATTCCCCCCTGGCTGGCGCCCGACGCGCCGGCCCCAACATGCACCGCTGGAGACGCTTCGATGAAGACCCGTTTCGCCCTCATGCTCATGGCCCTGCTGCCCCTCCTGGCAGCCTGCAAGGCCCAGGACGGCACCGCCAACACCGCCGCCCCGACCGAACCGGCCACCACCGAAGCGCCGGCGACAACCACGCCGGACACCACCGCCGCCAGCGGTGAGACCGCTGCCGCCGAGCAGGCCGCCGCCGAAGCTGCCAGCCAGGCGTCGGCCGACAC
>NZ_CAUQPH010000006.1:0-74383 GCF_963519925.1 uncultured Stenotrophomonas sp.
GCGTCGCCCCGGCCGCTCCGGATGCCGCCGCCGGTCCGGCAATGGTTGGCCCCGCGGCAGCGCGTCTGGCGCCGCCGCGCCCGATGCCGGGTCCGGGCATGGGTGATCGTCGTGAGGTGCGTGCAGAAGTCAACCGCATCATCGTCACCAGCCTGCAGGGCCAGGGCCTGAGCCCCGCCGACCAGCAGTACCTGGGCCAGCTGATCGCCCGGGAGACCGGCATGAGCCAGGCGGAAGCCGAAGCCCGTGTCACTGAAATCCAGACCCGCATGCGTGCGGCGCTGGAGGAAGCGAAGAACACCGCCAAGCAGGCGGCTGATGATGCCCGCAAGGCGACTGCCTACGCCGCGCTGTGGCTGTTCATCACGCTGCTGATCGGCGCCTTCGTGGCCAGCCTCACCGCCACCTGGGGCGGCCGTCGCCGCGACCTGTAAATCCATCGAGCAAGGAGAACGAACATGAAAATGCTGCTGCTGTGGGCACTGGGCGTGCCGATCCCGCTGTTGATCCTGTGGGCCATCTTTACCTGAGCATGATCCGCACGTAAGAACGAAGAAGGCCGCCTCCGGGCGGCCTTCTGCATTGCTGCCTGGCAGCCCCGCTTGACCCCGGGCAGGCAGCGCCCGAAGATCGGCACTGACCAACGGGATCAGGGATCGAGCATGGCCGGCATCATCGGGGATCTGCTGGAGGGCATTGCTGGATTCGTGACCGACGTGTGGCTGCTTCGCCGGCAGCGCAGCGCCAGGGGCCGTCCCGGAAACAGCTGGGGCGACGATGCCGCCGACGTCGTGGTGTTCAATGCATGGGCGATCGGGCTGTCGATTGCGGCCGTAGCGCTCGCATCGATCCTGTTCTTCGTGCTGAAGCTTCCGTCATGGATCAGCCTGGCCCCGGTACTGGCAGGTGGGATCTACCTCGGCTATCGATGGCTGGCCCTGGCGCGGGCGTGAGGCGCGGGCAGCGGACGCGCAGAGACCGTAGCGGACGCATACTATTGACCCACCTCAAGGGTCAGGACCAGCCATGTACGGATTGATCGGCAAGATGCTCGTCGCACCCGGCCAACGCGACGCGGTGATCGATATCCTTCTGCAGGGGACGGGATCCATGCCTGGCTGCCAGAACTACATCGTGGCCCGCGACCCCACCGACCAGAACGCAATCTGGATCACAGAGGTGTGGGACAGCGCGGAGCAGCACCGCGCCTCACTGGCATTGCCGGCAGTGCAGCAGGCCATTGCCCAGGCGCGGCCGCACATTACCGGCTTTGGCGAGCGCTTCGAAACCGAGCCGGTTGGTGGTTTTGGGTTGCCGGGTTCCTAGCGAGCAATAGACATGCGCTTCTCGAAATCCATCATGTTTCGCAACGCGGTGGTGGAGCATCTTCACCATTCCTTCCCTGGCCTTTTCGCGACCGGAGAAGCAGGCAAAGCGACGCCAGGGCGCGGGCATGGATCGGGCAGGCTTGGCTGGCCGGTATCTTTTCTGAGCGCGGCACAGTAGTTGTACGGGCGCGCCGGGGCAGGGCAGCTGATGCAATGCCGGGGCATCGGCCGTCCGGCCGCCGTCCTGGAGCTTTCCATGCGCATTCGTACCCTTTCCCCCTCCGCCGTGCTCGTTGCGGCTCTCGTCGCCGCCGGCGCGAGCAGTGCCGCACCGCCCGCCGCTACACCCGCCGCCCGTACCATGCCCGGGCCCGTCAACGCCGCATCCGCAGGGGTGACCCTGCAGGGCACGATCACCGCGCTGGATACCCGCACCCGTGCGGTCACCGTGACCGGTGCCGATGGGGGTGCGCTGGAATTCGTTGCCGGCGCCGACGTGCGCAATTTCAACCAGCTGAAGGTAGGCGACAAGGTCACCCTCGATTACACCGCCGCGGTGGCCCTGGACCTGCAACCGGCCGGCAGCGCGCCGGTGGGACTCACAAAGTCGCAGTCGCAGACCATCCCGACCCGGGGCGCCAAGCCGGGCGGCGCACGCTCGAGCACGCTCGAGCTGGTCACCGAGGTGGCAGCGGTGAATCCCACCGCCAACACCATCGCCCTGCGAGGCCCCAGCGGCAACACCCAGCTCATCGCGGTAGAACGCCCGGACCTGCGCGCCAAACTACCGAGCGTGAAGCGGGGCGATCTGGTCAAGATTTCCTACACCCAGGCGGTCGCGGTGGCGATTCGCCGCGACAGTCCGTAATCGCTACGCCGGACGAACGCTGACGGCGTGAACCAGCGCTTGTGCCCCGCCACGGAATGTGGCGGGGCCTGTTCGTGTGTTCGCGAATCCGGGCCGCGCAGGAGGCGGGTGGCGGTTACAGCGCCCCTTCGCTGCCGGAATACGTGACGCTCCACGGCTTTCCCTTCTGGTCGGTCATGCACGACCAAGGCGCATCAGCGCCGGGCACGCGCACCTTGACCAGAATCCCGGCTTCGGCCCCCAGCGCCTCGCTCACCGCAAGCTTCGCAGCGGGAACACGCGTCTTGGCGGCCACGGCTGCGAGGCAGGCCTTCTCTGCAGCGGGATGCGATTCGCGCCGCGTCGCTCCGGCCGGCGCCGCGCCCGGAGCGGCTGATGCGGTCGAGACCACCTTGCACACGCCATTGGCGCGGTTCTTCCCGGTGTAACTCACATCGCTGGAGCCATCCGGATTCCGACTCACCGAGACAGTGACGCCAAGTTTGGCATCCCTCGCTTCGTAGTAGTTTTCGTTGGATACCTTCAATGCGGCCTCCCGGCCGTTGATGAAGGCCGGCCCGCCCTCGTCCACGTGCAGCTCGATGTTGCCCGGGCAGGTGGCGTTGAGCTGCGGGATCTGCGCCTGCGCCTCGAAGGTGGCCAGGGAAGCAAATAGGGACACGGATACCAGCATTGCGTTCATCACCGAACTCCGTTGGCAGGGGCATGGTTGTCTGAAAGGGAATCGCTTACCGGACTGCAGTCATCCCAGCTTATCGGCCGCGACCGCATACGCAGTGTGTTGATCCAGCCACCCTCGTGTTCACGCTGATGGGACTGCCATTTACTCGCCCCCCCCTGGGCCGCCATGCAACGCTAACCGGCCGGCAGGCGCTGCTATGTCTGAGAGAGTCTCGGTCTCAGCCCGTACTACACGGGGGCAAGCCGTTTCCGACAATGCTTGGGCACGCTGTCGATCCATCGCGTATCTGCTCAATTCCAACTACCGCAGGCCTTACGACGATCAAGCGTGCTGGCACGCGGCGAAAAATCGGCCCACAAATACCAAATGGGACGCGTTCGCATCTACGATTGCCGCCGAACTTGAGGTTGGTCACATGAAACGAAGATATCCAATAGCCGCCACGCTTGTTGCGATTGCCATATCAGCCACCTTCGCCGGCATAGCCGCGCTTGCCCTCAGCAATGCCGAAGTAAAGGAGCTGGCTGAGAAATCACACGCGGACGCCGTCGTTGCACAGCATCCTCAGGACCGGCGCGAACCGGGTGGTGCAGCCACTCCATCGCAACGGATATCCCAGCGACAAGTTCAGTCGCGGCTGGACCCGGAGGTCTTCAACGCACTGAGCGAACGGACTTACTACATCTCACGCATGCAGGTACGGCCTAAGGGGGATGCATTGGACTATGTCCAGCCCCTGCTTCGACGTTCTCGAGAAGGCGACGCCTTGGCAAGCTTCAAGATCTATCTCGCTGTTGCCGATTGCAGGACGAAACTCTCAGGAGCAGCCAACAAGGGCGCCGCCGCAGGCATGACTGAAGCGCAGCACTTGACGCAGTTGCTGGCGGCAGACGAGTGCATCGCTCTCGCCAACGATCAGGAGGTGATGACTAGTAACTGGCTACCGTTGGCCGCGGAGCAAGGTTCAATCGAAGCCAAGCTGTACTACAGCCTGGATGTGAACTCTGTACTAGGTGATTCACGGCAAAGGCTCGCAGATCCTGAAGCGACCATCGCATGGAAGGAGAGGGCGATGGCCTACCTTCATGAGGTGGCGGGAACAGGAAACGTAGATGCAATGGCCGCCCTCTCCAATGCATATGAGCAGGGGATTCTCGTACCGAAAGATTCCGAGGTGTCCTACGCCTACACATTGGCAACCAACAGAATGATGCCAGACGAAAACCGTGAATATCTGATGCGATCAATGGAACAAGGGCTTTCGATCAAGCAACGGGAATCGGCCGTCGCCCTATCTCATCAGATCTATGATTCCTGTTGCAAGCCTTGAATGTAGGGTCAATATGATCAAAAGGAAGAAGATCGCAATTGGTGTGGCGGTCGTGACGATTGGTGTCGGAATGGCTGCGGCGAACGAGTTCATTGAGCCTCGCATATTTGGTCCTTTCCACTGTGACGCCTGCATGGTTGAGCCCATTATGCCCGGGCCGTCCACAGAGGCATTCCTGCAAAAATTGCGCGCCAATCTACTCGTGCAGCGTAATCAGACCTTCACTGGCGACAAGATTGCGGTTTGTAGTCGCGGATTCTGCACTACGTACACGATCACTGAAATGAATGGTTTTCATGGCGGTGGGACGCTTGATAACCGTTCACCGATCAATAGTGGCAGGCCCTCCGGTTCGAGCGTTCTGGGGGGAGGCTCCAATGCCGGGGGAGGATGGACAGGTTCCGTAACTACGGGAGCCCCGACTCCCGTTCCGATGGTGCCGTGCAATCTAGGAGGCGCCGTCCGCATGGTGCCGGCAGGGGGTGCGACTTCTAGCACAGCCTGCCGCGACTCTCTTCACAGTTCATCTACGTAACCCAACGCAAGCTACATGCGGGGTCATGGCTCCGGTAAAAATCCGCTCCAAGCCTGCAATATTTCCGACGTCCCAGACGAAAGGAGAAGTGGAATGAACATCTCGAAGAAGCATGTGGCAACAGCGCGTACCCTGGTCGTCGCACTCGTCGCAGGCTTGAGCCTCGCCGGTTGCGCCAGCTATAAGAACGAGTTTGCAACGATCAACTCGCGACTGGATTCACTGGATACCAAGGTGAACAGCGCGGCCCAGAGTGCAGACCAGGCCAACCAGTCCGCACAGCAGGCCAACCAGCGTCTGGATCAGATCGAAGGTCGCCTCCAGCGCCTCGAGTCGCAGCCGACCACCAAGCGTCAGCCGCGCGGCTGATCGCTGTTGGGCAATACGTAACACAATTTTGAAAACCGGGACCCGGTGGCCGTTCGTGGCCACCGGCTTCTTTGCTTGACCCGCAGTAGCTTCAAGGAATCCCCCATTACCATGTCCCTGCATTCTTCCTTCCGGCCTGTCTTTGGCGCCTTGGCGCTGGCCCTCTCACTGGCCTGTTCTGGTGCGGCTGTCGCCCAGGAAGAGCGATCCATCGAGGCGGATCACTCGTCAGAAGCGGTGGACATGCTGCCGACCGGGCAGGAAGTATCCCAAACGCTGATCGATCTGGCCGGTTGGATCAAAGCAAGCAACGACACCGTCGGTTATCCGTTTGCCGTCATCGACAAAGCGAATGCACAGATCCTGGTGTTCGACGGCAAAGGGAAGTTGCGCGGTGCAGCGCCCGCACTGTTTGGTTCGGACAAGGGCGACTATTCGGACCCCAGCGTCACCAAGTATGCGTTGAAGGATATCCCGCAGGGCCAGCGCACCACGCCGGCGGGTCGTTTCATCGGGGGGTATGGCCCCTCGCTGGATACCGGGCGCGTACTTTGGATGGACTTCGATACCGCGGTGTCCATCCATCCCACCGCGACTGGCGTCAAGTCCGAGCGCCGCCCCGAGCGACTGGCATCGCCTGCGCCGGATGACAACCGCATCACCAACGGCTGCATAAACGTCGACCCTGGTTTCTATGCCAAGGTGATCAAGCCGACCTTCGAAAAGGGCGGTCTGTTCTTCGTGCTGCCGGAGGTCATGGCCATGGCCGATGTCTTCCCGGATTTCGTTGAGAGCCAGTCCACCGCGCAGCACAAGGAAGGCAAACGCCCCCGGCGTGAACGCGCGGAAGCGCGGGACGGTGTCTCGCCGTAAAGGCGGGTGACAGGCAGCCGACGAATGTCGACTACCGCAGCAACTTCAGGAATGCATCGACGGCAGGCGCCTGCCAGGCGCCTTCGCGCCGGATGATGCTGAGCGGCCGCTGCAGTGCGAGCGCCCTTACCGGCAGCTTTACCAGCCGACCATCCTGCAATTCGCTGCTGACACTGATCGTTGGCAGCCACGCAAGGCCACCTCCGTGGATCGCCGCCTGCTTCAGCGCTTCGGTGTTGCCGAACTCGACGATGCTGCCGGTCTCCACGCCAAGCTGCTTCAGCAGGGTGGCAATCAACTCGCGCGTGCCCGAGCCGGGCTCCCGCATCAGCAGCGGTTCGCCGTCGATATCGGACGGCCTCATCCGTTTGCGCAGCGCCAGCGGGTGATCGGCGCCGACCACCGGGATCAGCTCATCGCGGCTGAAGGCGTCCACCGCCACGCCCTCCACCCGGATTGGACCTTCAACGAAGCCCAGGGTGAAGCGTAGATCGGCCACCCCCTGTGCCACCTGTTCGGTATTGCCCACGAACAGGGAAATGCCAATGCCGGGGAAGGCCCGCCGGAACCGGGCGATGTAGCGGGGCAGCACGTAGGTGCCGATGGTGTTGCTGGCGCCGATCGACAGCTGCCCGGCGCGCGCGTCGGCGAAGTCGCGCATGGCGGCCTGGGCGCTGTCGGCCACCGCGAACAGGCGCGCCGAATAACCGTGCAATACCTTCCCCGGGTCGGTCAGGCGCATGCCGCGCGGCTGCCGCTCGAACAGCAGTACGCCCAGCCGCGCTTCGAACGCCTTCAGCTCGCGCGACAACGCCGGTTGCGAAACATGCACGCGCAAAGCCGCCGCGGAAATACTACCGGTCTCGGCAATGGCATGGAAAATGGCCAGGTGATGGAGGTTCATCTGCAGGATTCGGCTCAGAGCTGCCCGCTAACGTACTGCACCAGGAGGCTGCTGGCAGCCACCGCCACCCAGACGCCAAGGCCGAGCGCGATAGGCCGGATACCCGCGGCCGCCATGCGGCGGAGGTTGGCCGACAGGCCGATGGCGGACAGCGCGAACACGATCAGCACCTCGGCCAGCCCCTGCAGCACCGGCAGCGCTGCGCTGGGCACCCAGCCGGCCGTGCGCAGCCCCGAGGCGACCAGGAACCACAGGATGAACCACGGGAAGAGGGCGCCCAACCTGAAACCTCCGCTGCCTGCATCCGTGACGCTGCGCCGCTTCGCCAGCGCGGCCATCACCAGAGCCAGGACGAGACAGATTGGAATGATCAGGGTGGAGCGGGTCAACTTGACGATGGTGGCGTAACCGCCGGCCAGGTCGCTGTAGGCATAGCCGGCGGCAACCACCGAGGACGTATCGTTGATGGCGGTGCCGGCCCACAGGCCAAAGCCCGTGTCGCTCATCTGCAGCAGGTGCCCCAGCAGCGGGAACAACAGCACCGCCACCACGTTGAACAGGAAGATGGTCGAAATGGCGAGCGCGGTATCGTGATCGTCCGGCTTCAGGATGGGCGTGACCGCGGCAATCGCGGAGCCGCCACAGATCGCCGTGCCGACGCCGATCAATAGGGTCAACTTGCCTTGCACGCGCAGCCAGCGGCCCAGCGCCCAGGCGCTGACGAAGGCCACGGTGATGGTGACCAGGGTGACCGACAGCGATTCCAGTCCGGTCCGGAGCACGTCAGCCAGGCTGAGGCCGAAGCCCAGGGCAATGATCGACCACTGCAATATCTGCCTGCTGCCGAAACGGATACCGGCGTCGAAGGCAGCGCCCGGCGCAAGCACGTGGCGGACGGCGATGCCCAGCACGATGCCGAACACCGGGGCACCGATCCGGGGCAGCAGGTGGCCGAGCAGTAGCGCCACGATGGCGAGAATGGCGGTCAGCAGCAGGCCATGGCCATGACGTCGGCCCCAGTCGGCGGGGAGGGCGAAGAATGCGGGCATTTCGATCGGCGCAGGAGAGACAGGTGCCCAGTCTGATCCCGCCCTCGATATGCATCCAATACAATTAATCTGGCTCAGCCATGCATGAAAGGCATGGCTCCCCCGGGCGTGGACACCGACGCACGCGCCACCAGCTGGTGCGCCAGCACATGGCTGCCTGCAGACTGCCCGGTGGCGCCGTTGCGCCGGATCTCGCGCAGCAGCAGGTCAATGGCGGTGTCGGCCATCTGTGCTACCGGCTGGTGGATGGTGGTCAGCTCCGGCCACACCATCGTCGATGCCGTGGTGTCATCGAAGCCCACCACGGACAGGTCGCTTGGCACCAGCAGTCCGCGCCGGTGTGCCACCGAGACCACGGCCGAGGCCATGTCGTCGTTGCTGGCGAAGATCGCGGTCGGGGGCCGGGGAAGGGCGAGCAGGCGTTCCGCCGCTTCCAGGCCGGAGCGGTAGGTGAAGTAGCCCGGCTGGACGTGGGTGTCGTCGTAGCCGATGCCAGCGGCGTCCAGCGCGTCGCGGTAGCCCTGCCAGCGGTGTGCGCTGGCGGTCTGGTTGGGATCGCCGGTGATGTAGCCGATGCGCGTATGTCCGTGCGCGACCAGGTGCTGCACCATCTCGAACGCTGCCAGGCGGTCGTCGATGCGGACGCAGGCAATGCGGTCGCTGAAATGCCCGGAGGCGATCGCCACCACCGGCACGCCGCTGTTGATGAACTCGGCCACGATGCGCTTTGACTCGCACAACGGCGGTGGCAGGATCACGCCCGCCACGCGGGTGGCCAGTTGCCGCGCCGCGTCGCGACGTGCCTGCGCGCCGAGCCCGTCCCAGGTGGCGATCAACAGCTGCGCTGCGGCCCGGGTGGAGCCGCGCAGTGCACCGACCAGCAGTTCGCGCAGGTAGCTGGCGCTGGGATTGGTGTAAATCAACGCGATGCAGGTGTGCTGCGCCGCCGCCAGCGCACTGGCGGCCAGGTTGGGGCGGTAGTCCAGCGCGGCCACGCTGCGCTGCACCCGCTCGCGGTTGCTTTCACGCACGCCGGCATGGCCATTGATCACGCGCGACACGGTCATCGGGGACACGCCGGCATGCGCGGCGACTTCATCGATGGTGACCGCGCTGCCCTTGCGGCGCACCGCTCTGGACATGTTCCTCAAGGATGGGACTCCTTTGCTGCGCTGCATGATGACAAGCGTGTGACCGGGTGATTAGTCTGCGCCGTGACGCGATGGTAGCGCTACCACTGAGCCGATGTAAGGCGCAGCGGCACCCCCCCCATTTACCGCGCGGCTGTTCCTGCAGGTCTGAAACGAGTTTGAGTCGCAGCGCTCCTGAAAAGCGCGTTGCGATATTCGGTGTGGAAGACGGGCCTCGCCCGTGCGTGCCCCCAGGAGGGGCGGTACATCCATTCGATCGTATGTCAGAGGGGAGAGTCATGAGCGCTTGTGCTTTCCGTCGTACCCCAGACCTGAGGGCTCATCCATGAGCCGCAGGCTGGCGAAACTTACTTCCCGGGCCATGTTCACCTTCGTCGGTGGCGTCCTGGTCATCAATCCCGCCTTCGCACAGGACGCCGCGTCGCCGGCACCTGCCGCGCAGCAGCAGTCCGCGTCTACACCGACCCAGCTGGACACGGTGCAGGTTACCGGCATCCGCAACAGCCTCAGCCAGGCGATGGACATCAAGCGCGACTCCGCCGGCGTGGTGGACGCGATCAGTGCCGAGGACATCGGCAAGTTCCCCGATACCAACCTGGCCGAATCGCTGCAGCGCATCACCGGTATCTCCATCGAGCGCCGTGATGGTGAAGGTGCGCAGGTTACCGCCCGTGGCTTCGGCCCGCAGTTCAACATGGTGACCCTCAACGGCCGCCAGATGCCCGGTGCGGACGCGTTCGGCGCGGCGGGGCAGGTCGCCATCGGCGGTGTTGACGGCGGCACCCGTGCGTTCAACTTCGCACAGCTGGCGGCCGAAGCGGTCAATGGCATCGAGGTCTTCAAGACCAGCCAGGCCAACGTGCCCAGCGGCGGTATCGGCGCCACCATCAACATCCTCACCGGACGTCCGTTCGACCATGAGGGCACCGTTGCCAGCGCCGGGGCCAAGATCGTCTCCGACCAGAGCCAGCCGTTCGACAACGACCTGACCCCTGAACTTTCCGGCATCTTCAGCTACACCAACCCGGACAAGACCTGGGGCGTGGGCGTCAGCGCGAGCTACCAGAAGCGCAAGGGTGGCTCGGTGCAGGCCACCAACAACTACTGGAACATCCAGCCGTGGACCGGGACCATGCCCGGCAACCCGACGGTGACCAACGCCCCGGCCATCGGCGCGCTGTATGGGCGCCCGAACGACCTGCGCTACGCCTTCGCCGATTTCGAGCGCGAGCGCATCAATGGCCAGGCGGTGCTGCAGTTCGCACCGACCGACGCGGTGACCCTGACCCTGGACTACACCTACTCGACCAACGAGATCGAAGAGAATCGTGGCGAGCAGGGCATGTGGCTGCAGAACAGCAACTACACCGATGTGGTCTTCGACACCAGCGGTGCGGTGGCTACGCCGATCTACATCCGTGAGATCGCCGGCACCAAGGACTTCGGGCTTGAACAGCAGCGCAGCATGCAGAAGTACAAGCTGGGTTCGCTCGGCTTCAATGCCACCTGGAACATCACCGACCGCTTCAAACTGAGCTTCGACGGCCACGACTCGAAGAACGAGAGCCGGCCGAACGATCCGCTCACCGGCGGCGGCTCCATCTTCTCCAGTATCGCCGGCACCAACAACTGCACCAGCGGCCCGCAGTGCGGTGGCACGTACGTGCAGGAAATGGTCTGGAACAACGGCCTGCCGGTGGGCACCCAGGTCTGGTACCCGACCGCTGCCGATGCGATCGCCAAGACCAACGGCGTGGTCAACGGCGGGTTCGTGCCGGGCGAGATCGGCTCGCAGGTGCTGCGCATCAATTCGCAGACCCAGATCAGCGAGATCAAGCAGGGTCGCATCGACGGTGAGTGGGCCTTCGACGCGGGCCGCTTCCAGTTCGGCGTAGACTCCAGCAAGCAGACCACCCACCGCATCCAGGCTGCGGAGAATTACAACACCCTGGGCGACTGGGGCGTGGCCAATGTCAACGGGGACGTTGCCAACGGCCTGATGGACCTGCTGCAGCCGGTGAACATCGTCGGCATGTTCGACGACTTCAACGTCAACAGCTTCAGCGCCTGGCGTGGCGACGCAGGTCGGCTGGCGCAGTGGGCGGGACAGTACTACGGCGCCAACCTCGGCGTCAGCCCGCAGAATGCCGCCGACAACCGGGTCGAAGAGAAGACCAATTCGGCCTATATCCAGGTCGAGCTGGACGGCGACCTGGGCGGCCACCGCACCAATACGCGCCTGGGCGTCCGCTACGAAACCACCGACGTGGTGTCGACCTCGATCATCGCCATTCCGGAAGGCATCCAGTGGCAGGCCAACAATGACTTCCGCGTGCTGTTGTCCAACGAGCAGCAGCCCTTCACCGAGAAGACCAGTTACAGCTACATCCTGCCGAACCTGGACTTCAGCATCGACCTGCTGGATGACCTGAAGGGCCGCGTGTCGTTCGGCAAGAGCATCGCCCGCGCACCGATCGGCAACCTGTATGCCGGTCCAACCGCACAGCAGCCGTTCGGCTCGGTGCTGATCGATCCGTCTTCGCGGGCCAGCGGCACGGCGCAGAACCCGGCCCTGAAACCGCTGGAATCGGACAACCTGGACCTGGCGCTGGAATGGTACTTCGCCGATGCCAGCTACGTGTCGGTGACCTACTGGAACAAGCGGGTCAGCAACTTCATCGGCAACACCATCGTGCAGGAAAACCTGTACGGTCTGCGCGACCCGTCCTCGGGGCCGGACGCGCAGGCGGCGCTGGGGTTCCTGACCAGTGGGGCGTGTATCGCACAGGTGGGTCCGGCCAACGCGGCGGCCTGCTCGGCCAACGACACCTCGCTGTTCACCGCGCTGGCGCTGCTGCGCAACAACCCCGCCGGGCTGGGCGCCTACAACGGCACCGACGCGCAGGTACTGGCCACCGAAGCGGCCTACGACCTGGTAGGCGAGGCGGACGACCCGCTGTACCAGTTCAACGTCAACCGCCCGATCAACCAGAACGAATCCAAGCTGCACGGCTGGGAACTGGGCGGGCAGTACTTCTTCGGCGACACCGGCTTCGGCGTGCTGGCCAACTACACCATCGTCAATGGCGACGTGGGCTACAACGACGCCGGCGACCCGAACGTCGACCAGTTCTCGCTCACCGGCCTCAGCGATACCGCCAACGCCATGCTGATGTACGAAAAGTACGGCTGGTCGGTCCGCCTGGCCTGGAACTGGCGCGACCAGTACCTGATCCTGGCCAACCAGGGTTCCAGCCGAAACCCGTACTATGTGGAAGAGTACGACCAGTGGGATCTCAGCGTGGGCTACACGCTGAATGACAACTGGTCGTTCAGCCTGGAAGCGATCAACTTGACCGGTGAGGACGTGCGTTGGCGTTCGCGCACGTCGCAGATGATGGTGAAGCTGGCCGACCAGGATCCGCGTTACATGCTTGGCGTTCGTTACAGGTTCTGAACAGGCCACGGGTGCCGCTGTTCCGGCGGCGGCACCCGTGCAGGCTCCTGCTGGGATTGGACTACACATGCCGCGTTACGAAATGCTCAACAACATCGCCCACCGGGAGCTGCGGGTAGCGACCGGGTTCGGGCCGGAATATGGCGACGCGGTCGGCATGGTGCCGGCCTACCCGAGCGAGTACGCCGAACTGCAGCGCGAATACCCGATCTTCCTGCGCAGGGACGCCGCCAGCGGGGAATGGCAGTCGGTGGCCTTGCTGGGGTTCGAGCAGCACGAAAACCTGTACCTGCAGGAGGGCCGCTGGAACGCCTCCTACCTGCCCGGTGCAGCGGCCAAAGGGCCGTTCCTGATCGGGTTCCAGGAGAATCGCATCGATGGCGAGCTCACCCGGGAGGCGGTCCTGCACGTGGATCTCGACCATCCGCGCGTGGGTACGTCGCAGGGTGAGCCGGTGTTCCTGCCGCAGGGTGGCAATACGGCGTACCTGGACCACATTGCCAACGTGCTGCGCGGCATCCACGACGGCCATGCGTTTGGCGCCGACATGTTTGCCATGCTCGACGCGAAGGGACTGATTCAACCGGTCACGCTCGACGTGCAGATCGACCCGCAGAACAGGGTAGGGGTGAACGGCCTGCACGCGATCGACCGCGACCGGCTGGCCCAGCTGGACGGTGCCGCGTTGGCGGAACTCAACCGAGCCGGCTACCTGGAAGGGGCGTACCTGATGCTGGCGTCGCTGCACAACATGCGGCGGCTGATTGCCGAAAAGCAGCGTCGCCTGCGCTCACAGGACGCCGCCGTGGCGGCGGGCAGGAACTGACCGATGCCGGATGGCGTTGCCATGCGCACCCTGGAGGGCCTGCAGCCCGACGCGCTGCCGCTGGAGGCATTGGTTGCCGCTGGCGAGCCGGTGGTGCTGCGTGGCATCGCGCGTGACTGGGCGCTGGTACGGGCGGGGTTGCGCTCCACCCACGAGGCGCTGGCGTACCTGCGCGGTTTCGATGCGGGCGTGCCGGTGCAGTACTCCTTCGGCGGCCCCGAGATCGAGGGGCGCCCGTTCTACAACGACGATTTCACCCGGTTGAATTTCGAGGTGCGGCGCGGACTCCTGACCCAGGTGCTGGATGAGATCGCCGACACCCTCGATGCGCCGAAGCCGCCCACCTACTACGTGGCCTCGCTGCTGATCGAACGTGCGCTGCCCGGGTTCGCACAGGCCAACGATGCCGGACTGGCCGGGCTGGGCATCGACGCGTCGGCCAGCATCTGGATCGGCAACCGGGTCACCGCCTCCTGCCATTACGACACCCCGGACAACCTGGCCTGCTGCGCGGTGGGCCGGCGCCGGTTCACCCTGTTTCCGCCGGAGCAGATCGAGAACCTCTATCCCGGCCCGCTGGAACCGACCCCGGGCGGGCAGGTGGTCAGCGTGGTGGACTTCGACCATCCGGACTTCGACCGCCATCCCCGGTTCCGTGACGCGCTGGCGAGCGCGCAGACCGCCGTGCTGGACCCGGGCGACGCGATCTTCATTCCCAGCATGTGGTGGCACCACGTGCGCAGCCTCGAACCGTTCAACGTGCTGGTGAACTACTGGTGGCGCAGCGTGCCGGGCTTCCTGTCTTCGCCGCTGCCGGCGCTGCAGCATGCGATGTGGGCGCTGCGCGATCTGCCGCCGCGCCAGAAGCAGGCCTGGGCAAAGATCTTCGAGTATTACGTATTCGGTCCCGGTGAGCGCGCAGGGCAGCACCTGCCCGACGCTGCCCGGGGTGAGCTTGCACCGTTCGATGAGACGCAGGCGCGGCGCACGCGCGCGCAGCTGCTCAGCCGACTCAACCGCTGATGGGGGCATCGCTTTGAACGCTGCGAACACGACCGAAGGACGGATCCGCAAGGTAGTCATCGCCGGCGGCGGCACCGCAGGCTGGCTGGCCGGCTGCGCGTTGTCGCACCAGTTCCGCGAGCAGCTGGACATCACCCTGGTGGAGTCCGAGCAGATCGGCACCGTCGGCGTCGGCGAATCCACCGTGCCGCCGATCCGCACCTTCCACCGCTTCCTGCAGATCGATGAGCAGGAGTTCCTGCAGGCCGTGGCCGGCACCTTCAAGCTCTCGATCTCGTTCGAGAACTGGCGCCGCCCCGGCGAGCGCTTCATCCATCCGTTCGGCACCATCGGGCAGGGCACCTGGGCCACCCCGTTCCATCACTTCTGGCTGGACAGCCTGCGCCGCGGCATGCCCTCGGACCTGGGCGACTTCTGCCTGGAAAGCGTGGCCTCGCGCGGCGACCGGTTCTCGCTGCAGACCCAACCGCAAGTCAACTACGCCTATCACTTCGACGCCGGGCTGTACGCGAAATTCCTGCGCCGCCGTGCCGAAGCGCAGGGCCTGCGCCGGGTGGAAGGCAAGATCCGCGAGGTGCGGCAGCACGCCCACGACGGTTCCGTTGCGGCGCTGGTGCTGGAAGACGGGCAGGTGATC
The DNA here is from genome assembly GCF_963519925.1 of uncultured Stenotrophomonas sp. NCBI lineage: Bacteria > Pseudomonadati > Pseudomonadota > Gammaproteobacteria > Lysobacterales > Lysobacteraceae > Stenotrophomonas > uncultured Stenotrophomonas sp. The sequence continues at coordinate 15,033 of NZ_CAUQPH010000006.1, forward strand.
GAGGGCGACCTGTTCATCGACTGCACCGGCTTCCGCGGCCTGTTGACCGAGCAGACCCTGCACAGCGGTTACGAGGACTGGAACCAGTGGCTGCCCAGCGACCGTGCCGTTGCGGTGCAGACCGAGTCGGTCAACCCGCCGGTGCCATATACCCGTGCCATCGCGCACGAGGCCGGATGGCGCTGGCACATCGCGCTGCAGCACCGGGTGGGCTGTGGGCTGGTGTTCTCCAGCCGCCACCTGTCCGATGACGAAGCGCAGGCCAAGCTGCTTCGGGATGTCGAGGGTCCGCCGCTGCGCGATCCGTGGCTGGTGCCGTTCCGCAGTGGACGCCGCTTGAAGGCGTGGAACAGGAACGTCGTGGCGCTCGGCCTGGCCAGCGGCTTCATCGAACCGCTGGAATCGACCAGCATCCACCTCACCATCAGCGCCGTGGTGCGGCTGATCCAGCTGTTCCCGTTCGACGGGATCACCCCGGCCCTGACCGCGCTGTACAACGATGTCAGCCGCCAGGAAATGGAGCACGTGCGTGACTTCATTATCCTGCATTACCACGCCACCCAGCGCGACGAGCCGATGTGGAAAGCCTGCCGCGAGATGGAGCTGCCCGAATCGCTGGCGCTTCGGCTGCGTGCCTGGCGCGAACGCGCACACGCCTGGCAGGACCCCGGCGAACTGTTCCGCGTCGATTCCTGGACCAGCGTGCTGATGGGGCAGGGCATCCAGCCGGGTCCGCCGCACCCACTGGCGCGCGCGCTCGGCGATGCCGATCTGCGCACGCTGCTGGCGCGGATCCAGCAACCGGTGCAGCAGGCGGTTGCGACGATGCCATCGCAGGCGGATTTCATCGAGCGCTACTGCAAGGCACCGGCAGAGGTCTGGCCACGGAGCCTGGCCACCGCCTAGCGTGGCCGTGTTCTGCTGCAGGAAATTGGTAGCGCTACCTTTCTGGAATACATGGGGAATATTGGATGGATCTGGTTGCTGGAATCGATGCAGGTACGCAGAGCCTGAAAGTGCTGGTCTACGACCCGGCCAAGCGCAGCGTGGTGGCCAGCGCCAGTGCCCCGCTTGAACTGGACAGCGCCGCCGACGGCAGCCGCGAGCAGCGCCCGGCCGACTGGGTGGCTGCACTGCACACCTGCTTCGCGGCCATCGCCCCTTCGGTGCGCGCGCGCATCTCCGCGTTGGCCGTGTCGGGCCAGCAGCACGGCTTCGTGCCCCTCGATGCCGCAGGGGAGGTGCTGGCACCGGCCAAACTGTGGTGCGACACCAGCACCTCGGCCGAGTGCATCCAGATCATGGACGCGGCGGGCGGCACCGGAAAGACGATCGCCCTGGCCGGCAACCCGATCCTGACCGGTTACACCGCGTCCAAGCTTCCGTGGACGAAGACCCACCGGCCGGACGCGTACGCACGCCTGGCCACCATCCTGCTGCCGCACGACTACCTCAACTTCGTGCTCACCGGCGAGCGCTTCTGCGAACATGGCGATGCCTCAGGCACCGGTTGGCTGGACGTGCGCACCCGCACCTGGTCGCCGGAGCTGCTGCGCGCGACCGATCCGGACCGCAACCTGGCGGAGTGCCTGCCGCCCATCGCGCCGCCCGACGCCCTGTTCGACATCGTCCCCGCCGCCGCAAAAGCATTTGGACTGCCTGCCACCGCGAAGGTGGCCGTGGGCGGTGGCGACAACATGATGGCCGCCATCGGCACCGGCTGCGTGGCGCCCGGCCGCCTGGCGATGAGCCTCGGCACCTCGGGCACGCTGTTCGCGTACTCCGACACGCCGGTGGTCGACCCCGACGGCGCGTGGGCCGCGTTCTGCTCGTCCACCGGCGGCTGGCTGCCGTTGATCTGCACCATGAACTGCACCGTGGTCACCGAGCAGGTGGCCGACGCGTTCGGTTTCAGCACCCGCTTTGGCGACGGACACCTGCGCGCCACCGCACCCGGCGCCGACGGCCTGGTGATGCTGCCGTTCCTCAATGGCGAGCGAACCCCGGACCTGCCGCATGGCAAGGGCGTGCTGGCCGGGCTGGACACCACCAACATGACCCCGGCGCACTTCTACCGTGCGGCGATGGAAGGGGCTACCTACAGCCTGAAGTACGGCTACGACGCCTTCGTGCGTGCCGGCATGCGGTTCGAACGCATCGTGCTTACCGGCGGCGGCAGCAACAGCGCGCAGTGGCGGCAACTGGTGGCCGATGTGTTCGGCCTGCCGGTGGACGTACCGACCCAGCCCGAAGGCGCTGCGTTCGGCGCCGCGCTGCAGGCGCTGTGGGCGCTGGGCAAGGCGCGCGGGGACGCGGACTCGATCGCCGACATCACCGAGCGCCACGTTGCGCTCGACCCGCAGCTGTCCGCACGCCCGGATGCCTCGCGGGGCGCCGCCTACGCCGCCGCCTACGACCGTTTCCTGCGCCACCTTGATGCCATCACGCCGCTGCAGCGCGGCTGATCCCGCTTTTTTCGCGACACCTCGCACAACGAAAGGAACCGCAGCATGAGCACCCAGCCCTTCATCGGCGCCACCGAATACTTCCCCGGCATCGGCCGCATTCCCTTCGAAGGCCGCGGGTCGGACAACCCGCTTGCGTTCAAGGTGTACGACGCCAACAAGGTCATCGGTGGCAAGACCATGCAGGAGCACCTGCGCTTCGCGGTCTGCTACTGGCATACCTTCTGCAACGCCGGGCATGATCCGTTCGGCCCGGGCACCCGCCACTTCCCGTGGGAGGCCGGCACGCCGATGGCCAGCGCCGAAGCCAAGGTCGACGCCGCGTTCGAGTTCTTCACCAAGCTGGGCGTGCCGTACTGGTGCTTCCATGACATCGACCTGGCGCCGGACGCCGACGATGTCGGCGAGTATGAGAAGAACCTCAAGCACATGGTCGGCCTGGCCAAGGAGCGCCAGGACGCCACCGGGATGAAGCTGCTGTGGGGCACCGCCAACCTGTTCTCGCACCCGCGCTACATGAACGGTGCCTCGACCAACCCGGACTTCGCCGTGGTGGCACGTGCCGCGGTACAGGTGAAGGCGGCGCTGGAAGCGACGGTGGAGCTGGGCGGCGAACACTACGTGTTCTGGGGTGGCCGCGAAGGCTACGCCTCGTTGGTGAACACGCAGATGAAGCGCGAGGTCGACCACTTCGCACGCTTCCTCACCATGGCGCGCGATTACGGCCGCAGCATCGGCCTGAAGGGCAATTTCCTGATCGAGCCCAAGCCGATGGAGCCGATGAAGCACCAGTATGACTTCGACAGCGCCACCGTGGCCGGCTTCCTGAAGGAACACGGCCTGCACAAGGACTTCAAGCTCAACATCGAAGCCAACCACGCCACGTTGTCCGGCCACACCTTCGAACACGACCTGCAGGTCGCCTCGGACCACGGCCTGCTGGGCAGCATCGACGCCAACCGCGGCAATGCACAGAACGGCTGGGACACCGACCAGTTCCCGACCGACCTGTACGACACCGTCGGCGCGATGCTGGTGGTGCTGCGCCAGGGCGGGCTGGAAGGCGGCCTGAACTTCGACGCCAAGGTGCGGCGCGAGTCGACCGACATGGAAGATCTGTTCGTTGCCCATATCGGCGGCATGGACGCCTTTGCCCGCGGGCTGGAAGTTGCGCATGGGCTGCTCAACGACTCGCCGTGGGAGCAGTGGCGCGCCGAGCGCTACGCCAGCTTCGACAGCGGCGCCGGCAAGGACTTCGAACATGGCAAGCTCAGCCTGGCGGACCTGGCCGCACTGGGGGCGAAGGGCGGTGAGCCCAAGCAGATCAGCGGCAAGCAGGAACGCTACGAAAACCTGATCAATACCTACCTGCTGCGCTGATCGCGGCAACAAGGAAGAGCGCCATGACCCACCACACCCTCCCGCGTCGTACCCCCGTCCTGATGGTCGCGATCGTCTTGGCGCTGGTTGCCTGCAAAGGCGACGACAAGGTCGCCGCCACGGCGGCGCCCGCAGCCACTGCCGAGGCCACCCCGTGGCCGTCGGTGAGCTGGCCGCTGGCCGAAGACCCCGCCCTGGAAAAACGCATCACCGAGCTGATGGCGGGCATGACGGTGGAGGAGAAGGTGGGCCAGCTGATCCAGGGCGACATCGCCAGCACCACCCCCGAGGATGTCCGGAAGTACCGGCTGGGGTCGATCCTGGCCGGCGGCAACTCCGACCCCGGCGGCCGCTACGACGCCTCGCCCGCGGAGTGGCTGGCGCTGGCCGATGCCTTCTACGCGGCCTCGATGGATACCGCGCAGGGCGGCAAGGCGATCCCGGTGTTGTTTGGCATCGATGCGGTGCACGGGCAGAGCAACATCGTCGGCGCCACCCTGTTCCCGCACAACATCGGGCTGGGCGCGGCGCGCAATCCGGAGCTGGTGCGCCGCATCGGCGAGATCACCGCGCTGGAAACCCGGGCCACCGGCATGGAATGGGCGTTCGCGCCCACCGTGGCGGTGCCGCAGGACGACCGCTGGGGACGTACCTATGAGGGCTACTCCGAATCGCCCGAGGTCGTAGCGAGCTACGCCGGCAAGGTGGTCGAAGGATTGCAGGGCAAGGTCGGTTCGCCGGAATTCCTCGACGGACGCCATGTCATCGCCTCGGTGAAGCACTTCCTCGGCGACGGCGGCACCACCGACGGCAAGGACCAGGGCGACACGAAAATCAGCGAAGCCGAACTGGTACGCATCCATGCCGCCGGCTACCCGCCGGCGACCGCCGCCGGCGCGCAGACCGTGATGGCCTCATTCAACAGCGTCAACGGCGAGAAGATGCATGGCAACAAGCCGTACCTGACCGATGCACTGAAGGGCCGGATGAACTTCGGCGGCTTCGTGGTCGGCGACTGGAACGGCCACGGCCAGGTCAAGGGCTGCACCACCACCGATTGCCCGGCGACCATCAATGCCGGGCTGGACATGCCGATGGCCTCGGACAGCTGGAAGGGCATGTACGAAACCACGCTGGCTGCGGTGAAGGCCGGCACCATTTCGCAGGAACGCCTGGACGACGCCGTGCGCCGGATCCTCAAGGTAAAGATGCGACTGGGCCTGTTCGAGGCCGGCAAGCCGTCCGCGCGTGCGGTGGGTGGCCAGTTCGCCCTGATCGGCGCGCCGGAACATCGCGACGTGGCCCGCCAGGCCGTGCGCGAATCGCTGGTGCTGCTGAAGAACCAGGGCGGGGTACTGCCGCTGGCGCCGAAGCAGCGCATCCTGGTCGCCGGTGACGGCGCCAACGATGTCGGCAAGCAGGCCGGTGGCTGGACCCTGAACTGGCAGGGCACGGGCACCACCCGCAAGGACTTCCCGAACGCGGACACGATTTTCGAGGGCATCGCCCAGCAGGTCAGGGCGGCGGGGGGGCAGGCCGAGTTCGCAGTGGATGGCGCCTGGAAGGCCAAGCCGGATGTCGCCGTGGTGGTGTTTGGCGAGAACCCGTATGCCGAGTTCCAGGGCGACCTGGCAACACTGGCGTACAAGCCGGGCGACGAGACCGACCTTGCGCTGATCAGGAAACTCAAGGCAGAAGGCATTCCGGTGGTCGCGGTCTTCCTGAGCGGTCGCCCGCTGTGGGTCAACCGGGAGATCAACGCTGCCGATGCCTTCGTTGCCGCATGGCTGCCGGGCTCGGAAGGCGCTGGCGTGGCCGACGTGCTGCTGCGCAGGCCGGACGGTGCCGTGCAGAACGACTTCAAGGGCAAACTGAGCTTCAGCTGGCCGCGCACCGCGGTGCAGTACGCCAACAACGTGGGGCAGAAGGACTACGATCCGCAGTTCGCGTTCGGCCATGGGCTGACCTACGCCGACAAGGGCGACCTGGCCGCGCTGCCTGAAGTCTCGGGGGTGACCGGTAACGAGGGCGCGGCGGGCGTGTTCTTCGCCCGCGGCGACGCCGGCGCCGGCATGGCGCTGCGGCTGGAAACCGCCACCGGGCAGGGCGTGACCGTCACCAAGGTGCCGGAGGGCCTGGACGGCGACCTGCTCAAGGTCACCGGGGTGGACCATCTGGTGCAGGAAGACGGCCGTCGTTTTGCCTGGTCGGGAACGGGTGAGGCGGTCGCCGCCCTGCAATCGCACACCGCCCTTGACCTGCAGCGCGAGAGCAACGGCGACCTGATGCTGGTCACCACGCTGCGAGTGGACGCCGCACCCAAGGGCGATGCCTGGCTGGCGGTGGGCTGTGGCACCGGCTGCACGGCGCGGGTGGCGATCGGCCCGACCTTGGCGAAGCTCCCGGTGGGGCAGTGGACGCGGGTGGGCGTGCCCTTGAAGTGCCTGGCCGGTGCCGGCGCGCAGGTGGGCACGCTGGATCGCCCGTGGTCGCTGGTGACCGCGTCGGCCATGACCGTCTCGATGTCGCGCGTCGCGCTGGGCGCTTTGAACGAAGCGGACGTCACCGTCGCCTGCGCGGGCGCCGGCGCATGACGCTGCGGCGCGCCCTACCGACCCTTGGGCGGGCGCGCCACCGAGTCGCGCATCACCAGCCGGTGCGGCAGCACGTGGTCGGTCAACGGGCGCGCTTCGTCGTTGCGGTGGCGGATGGTACGCAGCAGGATATCGATGGCCGCATCGGCCATCGCCGCAATCGGCTGGTGGATGGTGCTCAGCTCCGGCCACACCGTGGTGGCGGCCGAGGTGTCATCGAAGCCGACCACCGAAAGGTCGCGTGGTACATCCAGTCCCCGCCGGTGCGCGACCGAAATGGCGGCAGCGCCCATGTCGTCGTTGCTGGCGAAGATGGCGGTCGGCGGCCGCGCGTGCGCGAGCAGCAGCTCTGCCGCGCCCAGCCCGGAGCGGTAGGTGTAGTTGCCACGCTGGACCAGTTCGGGATCCACCTCAAGGCCCGCCTCCTGCAGCGCGACGACAAAGCCGTCGTAACGGCGTGCGCTGGCGCTGAGGTCATCGCGACCACAGATGAAGCCGATGCGCGTGTGCCCGTGTTGGATCAGGTGCTCGGCCATTTCCTTTCCGGCGTGGAAGTCGTCGATGCGCACGCAGGAAATACCGTCCCCCTGGCGACCGGACGCGATCGCCACCACCGGGATGCGCGCCTTCACCAGCTCGCCCACGGCGGCGGCGGATTCGCACAGCGGCGGTGGCAGGATCACGCCATCGACCCGGCTGGCGAGGCTGCGCGCGGCCTTGCGCTCGGCCTCGGCATCCATGTTCTCCCAGTAGTCGATGGTCAGCTGCACCGGTGCGTTGGACGCCACGCGCAGCAGGCCTACCAGCAGCTCACTCAGGTACGCACCGCTGGGGTTGGCATAGATCAGCGCGATGCGGGTGTGCTGCGCGGCGGCCAGCGCACTGGCCGCGACGTTGGGCGTGTAGCCCAGCTTGCGCACCGCGCGCATCACGCGGTCGCGGGTCTCTTCGCGCACATTGCCCTGGTTGACTGCCCGCGACACGGTCATCGGCGAAACGCCTGCCAGCGCCGCCACCTCGTCGATCGTCACGCCACTGGTTTTGCGGCGGACCGATTTCTTCGGCTTGTCCAATACGCGTTTCCTTTCGTTTTCGCAACGCTACCGTGCGGCGGGCAGGGGAGATGATGCAGCGACCAAGGCACGTCTCCAGCTTACCCGGTTTACTGCCGAAAACGCCGCATCGTGCCGCTGTCGAACGGTGTCATTGGATGTCGAGCGCTGTCATCGCCTTGCTGCTTTTTGTAGGCAGCGCACGCGCCGAAGACGGTCATTCGCTGTGGATGCGCTATGTACCGGTCGAGCCCGTGCTCGCCGCCACGTACCGCGCGCAGTTGAGCGATATCGTCGCGCCCGACGCGACGCCGACGCAGCGCGCTGCGCGCGCGGAACTGGAGCGCGGGCTGGCCGGTCTGCTGGGCAAGTCGCCGCGGATGCATGCCGATGCAAGCCGGTATTCCGTGATCCTGGGAACGCCGCGGTCGTCCAACGTAATCGCAGCGCTGCACGGCGAGATCGATGCGCTGGGGCAGGATGGCTATGTGCTGAAGCGCGTGCAGCACGACGGACGCAGCGTGCTGGTGGTGGCAGGGCAGCGTGACATCGGCGTTCTCTACGGTGTCTTCCACCTGCTGCGCCTGCTCCAGACCGGGGCCGCGCTGGACAGGCTGGACGTGCACGAATCACCGCCCGTGCCGCTGCGGGTACTCGACCATTGGGACAACCTGGACGGCCATGTCGAACGCGGCTATGCGGGTCGCTCGCTGTGGGACTGGCAGAGCCTGCCGGAATGGAAAGACCCGCGTTACACCGATTACGCGCGCGCCAATGCTTCGCTGGGCATCAACGGCACCGTACTCAACAACGTCAATGCCAGCGCCTGGAGCCTGGCGCCTGCGTACATCGAGAAAGCGGCGGCGCTGGCGGAGGTGTTTCGTCCCTATGGCGTCCGCGTTTACCTGAGCGCGCGCTTCAGTGCCCCGATCGAGCTCGGTGGTCTGAAGACCGCGGATCCGCTGGATCCGGCGGTGCAACGCTGGTGGCGCGACAAGGTTGCCGACATCTACGCCCGTATTCCCGATTTCGGCGGCTTCCTGGTCAAGGCCAACTCGGAAGGACAGCCGGGTCCGCAGGGTTACGGGCGCTCGCATGCCGACGGCGCCAACCTGCTGGCGGACGCGCTGGCGCCGCACGGCGGCGTGGTGATGTGGCGGGCCTTCGTCTATGCCCACGACGTGCCTGCCGACCGCGCCACCCAGGCGTATACCGAGTTCGCCGGACTGGACGGTGCGTTTCGTCCGAATGTGATCGTGCAGGTCAAGAACGGGCCGATCGATTTCCAGCCGCGCGAACCCTTCCACCCACTGTTCGGGGCGATGCCGCGCACCCCGCTGATGCTGGAATTTCAGCTCACCAAGGAGTACCTCGGCTTCGCCACGCACCTGGTGTACCTGGGGCCGTTGTTCGAGGAAGTGTTGCGCGCCGACACCCGCCGGCGCGGTACGGGACCGACCGTCGCCGAGACCCTGGCCGGCATCGCCGGGGTGGCCAACATCGGCAACGACCGCACCTGGACGGGCTCGCACTTCGACCAGGCCAACTGGTACGCCTTCGGGCGCCTGGCCTGGAATCCGCAGGCCTCGGCGCGCGATATCGCAGCGGACTGGGCGGCGATGACGTTCTCGCCGGACCCGGCCGTGGTGCAGCCCATCGTCGGCATGATGATGGGCTCGCGCGAGGCGGCGGTGAACTACATGACCCCGCTCGGCCTGCACCACGTGATGGCGCGCGGCCACCATTACGGGCCCGGGCCCTGGGTGGACGGTGGTCCGCGTGCGGACTGGACCTCGGTGTACTACCACCGCGCCGACCGTAACGGCATCGGCTTCGACCGCACCGCAAGCGGCAGCAACGCCGTCGCCCAATATGCCCCGGACGTGGCCGCCACCTATGCCGACCCCGCGAAGGTTCCAGAGCCCCTGCTGCTGTGGTTCCACCATGTCCCCTGGGACCACCGCATGGCGTCCGGGCGCACCCTCTGGGACGAGCTGGTCAGCCGCTATTCCCTGGGCGTCCGCCAGGTCCAGGCCATGCAGGCCACCTGGGCCACCCTCGCACCGCCGCCCGCCAACGCGGACGCACCGGCATCCGCAACGGAACCCGCACCCGTAACGGAACGCGCACACGTAACGGAACCCGTACCCGTAGCGCGGGGCTCAGCCCCGCTTGCCGGCAGCATCGACCCCCAACGACACGCCCAGGTAGCCGCCTACCTGCAGATCCAACTACGCGAAGCCCAATGGTGGCGCGACGCCAGCGTCGCCTATTTCCAATCGATCAGCGGCCGGCCCTTGCCCCCGGGCGAACCCGCACCGCCGCACCCGCTGGCGTACTACGAGGCACTGCAGTTCCCTTCCGCACCAGGAGACGGGCGATGAAAAGCTCACGCTGGGCAGTGGCCGCCGTGTTGCTGGGAATGGTCACGCCATCACTGGCCCAGGAATCGGCGCAGACACTCCTGCACCCGCTGTTCCGGGACCACGCCGTTCTGCAGCGCGGCCAGCCGATACCGATCTGGGGCGATGCCGATCCGGGCGCGGCAGTAGCCGTCACCTTCGCTGGCCACACCGTCACCGCTCGCGCAGCGGCCGACGGGCACTGGCGCGCCACGCTTCCCGCCACCGCAGCGGGAGGGCCTTATTCACTCACCGTGCGCGCAGGCCAGGTCACCCAGGTCGCCCGTGACCTGCTGATCGGCGACGTGTGGCTGTGCTCCGGCCAATCGAACATGGAGCTCCCGGTGCGGCGCGCGCTCGACGCGGACAGCGAGATCAGCTCGGCCACGCACCCGGACGTCCGCCTGTTCACCGTGCCCAAGGCCGCGGCGGTCACGCCGCAACAAGGCTTCGCCGGCCCCGTTTCATGGCAACCCGCATCACCGGACAGCGTGCGCGACTTCTCCGCCGCCTGTTTTTACTTCGCGCGCGAGCTGAGAAAGACCGTCAACGTGCCGATGGGCCTCATCCAGTCGGCGTGGGGCGGCTCGCGGATAGAGGCCTGGACCAGCGCCGATGCGCTGCGCGCGCAGGGCGGCATGGACGAGGCGCTGGATGTCCTCGCACTGCATGCCCACGATACTGCCGCGGCAAACGCACACTGGGGCCAGATCTGGCAGCAGTGGTGGTCGCAGCGCGAGGGTGCCACGCCCGGCGATGCGCCCTGGCAGCCCAACGCCAGCCACGCCGGGTGGCACGCGGCACCGGCCCCGCTGGGCGCGTGGGAGCGCTGGGGCGTGCCGGCGCTGTCCAGTTACAACGGCATGGTCTGGTACCGCAGCCAGGTCACGCTGACCGCCGCGCAGGCAGCACAGCCGGCCACGCTGGAACTCGGGCCGGTGGATGAAACCGACGTGACCTGGGTGAATGGCGCCGCGGTGGGCAGCCAGTACGCCCCCGGCGAAGCACGCCGGTACCGGCTTGCTGCCGGTGCATTGAAGGCGGGCACCAACCAGGTGGTGATCAACGTGCTCGACACGTACGGCGACGGCGGGCTGGCGGGTCCGTCGAGCGCCCACGCCGTGCGCCTCGATGATGGCACCCGCGTGGTCTTGGACGCCGCTTGGCAGTACCGGATGGCGCCCGGCGCGCAGGCACCGCCGCCCGCGCCGTGGCAGGCGGCCACCGGCCTGTCCACGCTGTACAACGGCATGATCGCGCCACTGGGCACGTTCGGCCTGCGCGGCATCCTGTGGTACCAGGGCGAATCCAACACCGGCGACGGTGCTGCCTACGCCGGCCGACTGCGCAGCCTGCGCGCGGATTGGCGCACGCGGTTCGGCACCGATCTGCCGCTGCTGATCGTGCAGCTGGCTGGCTATGGAAGGCCGCCCGCATCGCCTGTCGAGAGCGGCTGGGCACAGCTGCGCGAGGCGCAACGGCAGGTGGCGGCGGACGATCCGCACAGCGGCCTGGCGGTCACCATCGACATCGGCGACGCCTACGACATCCATCCGCCCAACAAGCAGGAACTCGGCCGACGCCTGGCAACGTTGGCGCGCCATGTGGTGTACGCAGAGCGCGCAGGCGCCGCGTCCGGCCCGGTGCCGCGCAGCGTGTCGCGCACCCCGGACGGGCTGCGGATCCACTTCGACGACGTCACCGGGCGCCTGGCCACCACCGGCGCGAAGGGACCGATCGGATTCGAGCTGTGTGATGCGGACGTGCGGCAATGCCGGTATGCGGACGCCGTGTTGGACGGGCACGATGTCGTGTTGCGATCCGATCGCGTGGCGCCGGAAAGCAGTCCGCACCACGGCAGCGCACGCGTGCGCTACTGCTGGGCTGATGGCCCGGTCTGCACGCTTGGCGACAGCAGCGGCCTGCCGGCGGGGCCGTTCGAACTCACGCTGGAAGAAGCAGGGAGGCCCTGATGCGCGTGTTGCTTGCCATGCTGCTGTTGCTGTCCGTTGCGATCCAGGCCAGGGCGGCCGAGGCGCCGCCGGTCTACTTCGACTGGTTCGAATACAGCGGCCGCGACCAGGCGTTTGAAGCGCCGTTGCCCGCCGGTCACTACCGTAATCCGATCCTTGCCGGGTTCCACGCCGACCCCAGCATCGTCCAGGCGAACGGCCGCTACTACCTGGTCAATTCCAGCTTTACCTACTTCCCGGGCATTCCGGTGTTCGAAAGCATGGACCTGGTGCATTGGAAGCAGATCGGCAACGTCATCGACCGCCCCTCGCAGCTGGATTTCGACGGCCTGGGCGTGTCGCGCGGCATCTTCGCGCCCGCTATTTCGTTCCACGACGGGCTGTTCTACGTGGTCACCACCGCGGTAGACAGCGGCGGCAATTTCATCGCCACCGCGCGCGACCCGGCCGGTCCATGGTCCGACCCGCACTGGCTGCCCGGCATCGAGGGCATCGACCCGTCATTGTTCTTCGATGACGACGGCAGCGTATACCTGCTCAACAACGATGCACCGCCCGGCACACCCCGCTATGAGGGCCACCGTGCGATCTGGATGCAGCAGATCGACCTGGACCGGTTCATCCCCGTCGGTCCGCGCAGGGTGCTGATCGACGGGGGGGTGGAACCTGCGAAGAACCCGATCTGGATCGAAGGCCCGCACCTCTACCGGCGCGACGGCTGGTATTACCTGTCCGACGCGGAAGGCGGCACCGGCCCGCAGCATTCGCAGGTGGTCCTGCGCAGCCGCGACGTCTGGGGACCGTACGTGCCGTACCCGGGCAATCCGATCCTGACCCAGCGCGACCTGCCCGACGACCGGCCGCTGCCGGTCACCAATGCCGGGCATGCCGACCTGGTGGAAGGCCCGGACGGCTCCTGGTGGGCGGTGTTCCTGGCCAGCCGCAACTACGCCACGCGCCACTACAACACCGGGCGCGAGACCTTCCTGCTGCCGGTCGAGTGGCGCGATGGCTGGCCGGTGATCCTGCCGGCGGGCGAGGTCATCCCCTATGCGGTCAAGGCACCGTCGTGGATGCAGGACGAGGCGTCGCAGGCACCGTTTACCGGCAACTTCGTCGACCGCGACGACTTCACCGCGCCAACGCTGGGCAACGGGTGGCTGCGCGTGCGCGTTCCCAAACAACCGTGGGCAGACCTGCGTGCGCGGCCGGGCAGCCTGGCCGTGCATCCGCTGGCGGAGGACCTGGACACGCTGAAGAATCCCGCGTTCCTCGGCCGGCGCCAGCAACACCTGCGCTTTGACGCCAGTACCGCGATGACGCGTCCGCAGGCAGGCGTGGCCGCAGGGCTGGCCGCGTTCCAGAGCGAGGCGTACTGGTATTTCCTGGGCGTCCGCAGTCTCGACGGGAACCGCATGGCGGTCTTCCTCGAAGGGCGCGACGGCAAGGGCGTAACCCGCACGCTGGCAACCCGGGAGCTGGAGGCAGCGGCGTCGCTGCAGCTGAGGATACGCGGTGACGAAGGCCGCTATGCGTTCGCCTTTGACACCGGCGATGGGCGTGGCTGGCAGACGCTGGCCGACGACGTGGACGGAACGGTGTTGAGTACGGATCGTGCAGGCGGCTTCGTCGGCGCACTGCTGGGACCATTCGCGCGCGATGAGCGTGCACTGAGGAGCAAATGATGACGCGCAGGCCCATGTTCCACACGCTGGCGCTGTGCGCCGCCATCGCACTGTCGCCCGCAGGCCACGCTGCCGAACCAGCGCCCTGGCTCGACACTTCGGCCAGCTTTGAAACCCGCGCCGCTGCGCTGGTCGCGCAGATGACGCTGGAGGAGAAGGCCGCGCAGATGCAGAACGCCGCCCCGGCCATCGAGCGCCTGGGCGTGCCGGCCTACGACTGGTGGAACGAAGGTCTGCACGGCGTGGCGCGGGCAGGGCAGGCCACCGTGTTTCCGCAGGCGATCGGCCTGGCCGCCACCTTCGACGTGCCGCTGATGGGGCAGGTGGCGACCAGCATCAGCGACGAGGCGCGCGCCAAGCACCACCAGTTCGTGCGCGAAGGCGAGCATGGCCGCTACCAGGGGCTGACCTTCTGGTCGCCGAACATCAACATCTTCCGCGATCCACGCTGGGGCAGGGGCCAGGAAACCTACGGCGAAGACCCGTACCTGACCGCGCGCATGGGCATTGCCTTCGTCCATGGCCTGCAGGGCGACGATCCGAAGTACCGCAAGCTGGATGCCACCGCCAAGCACCTGGCCGTGCACAGCGGGCCCGAAGCCGACCGCCACCACTTCGACGCCCAGCCCAGCAGGCGCGACCTGTACGACACCTACCTGCCGGCCTTCGAGGCGCTGGTGAAGGAAGGGCAGGTGGATGCGGTGATGGGCGCCTATAACCGGGTCTACGGCGAATCGGCCAGCGCCAGCCACTTCCTGCTGCGCGACGTGCTGCGCCGCGACTGGGGCTTCAAGGGTTACGTGGTCTCCGACTGCTGGGCCATCGTCGACATCTGGAAGCATCACAAGATCGTGCCTACCCGCGAAGCCGCCGCCGCGCTGGCGGTCAAGAACGGCACCGAACTCGAATGCGGCCAGGAATACGCCACGCTGCCGGCGGCAGTGAAGCAGGGGTTGATCAGCGAAGCCGAGATCGACGATGCGGTAACCCGCCTGTTCACCGCACGGATGCGCCTGGGCATGTTCGATCCGCCCGAACAGGTGCGCTGGGCACGCATTCCGCCAGACGTGAACCAGGCCCCGGCGCATGACGCGCTGGCCCTGCAGGCGGCGCGCGAATCGCTGGTGCTGCTGAAGAACGACGGCGTGCTGCCGCTGCCGCGCACGCTCAAGCGCATCGCCGTGGTCGGGCCGACCGCGGACGATACGATGGCGCTGCTCGGCAACTACTTCGGCACCCCGGCGGCGCCGGTGACGATCCTGCAGGGCATCCGGGACGCCGCCAAAGGCGTCGAGGTCCGCTATGCACGCGGGGTGGACCTGGTAGAAGGGCGCGACGATCCCGACGCCACCCCGCTGATCGAAGCGGCCTACCTGCGCCCCGCGGCCGACTCGCCGGAGCGCGGCCTGCGCGGTGAATACTTCCGCAGCGCCGACCTGTCCGGCACCCCGGCGCTGGTGCGCACCGACGCGCAGATCGGCTTCCGCTGGGACCGCGGCTCGCCCACGGACAACCTGATGGCGCGGGGCGAAGCAGGACCGGGGCAGGGGGTGCCCAACGATCACTTCAGCATCCGCTGGACCGGCCAGCTGCTGCCGCCGGTGTCGGGCCGTTACCGCATCGAAGCCGCCGCCGACGACGGCTTCCGTCTGTACGTGGACGGCATGCGCGTGCTGGAGCACTGGGCCGACAGCGACCGCATGCAGAGCGGCGGCGTGGAGCTGGACCTGCAGGCCGGCCAGGCCTACGACCTGCGCCTGGAGTATTACGATGCCGAGCGCGATGCCGGCGTGCGCCTGGGCTGGCGCATGCCCGGGGCCAAGCCGCCCTTCGAGGAGGCGCTGGACACGGCGCGCAGCGCCGACGTGGTGGTGTTTGTCGGCGGCCTGACCGGCGATGTCGAAGGCGAGGAGATGAAGGTCAACTACCCCGGCTTTGCCGGCGGCGACCGTACCGACCTGCGCCTGCCGGCCACGCAGCGGGCGCTGCTGAAAGCGCTGCACGCCACCGGCAAGCCGGTGGTGATGGTGCTCACCGGCGGCTCGGCCATGGCCGTGGAATGGGCCCAGGCCAACCTGTCCGCGATCCTGATGGGCTGGTATCCGGGGCAGCGCGGCGGTACCGCCGTGGGCGAAGCGTTGTTCGGCGACATCAATCCGGGCGGACGCCTGCCGGTTACCTTCTACACCGCCGACCAGGCAATGCCGGCCTTCGACGACTACAGCATGGAGGGGCGCACCTACCGCTACTTCCGCGGCACTCCGTTGTACCCGTTCGGGCACGGGCTGTCCTACACCCGGTTCGACTACGGCAAGCTGCGTCTGGACGCCTCGCGCATCGCCGACGATGGCCGTTTGAAGGTGTCGGTGAAGGTGGCCAACGCCGGCAAGCGTGACGGCGATGAAGTGGTGCAGCTGTACGTGCGGCGGGTGGCGGCCGGGCCCGGCGACGCAGTGCAGGCGCTGCGCGGTTTCCAGCGCGTGCACCTGGCCGCCGGCGAGCAGCGCACGGTGGACTTCGAGCTGGACGCGCAGGCGCTGCGCCAGTACGACGAAACGCGCAGCTCGTATGTCGTTCCTGCCGGTGAGTACGAAGTGCGGCTGGGCGGCTCCAGTGCAGACGCTCGTGTGCTCAAGCGCTTCACCGTGGAGGCGAAACGTGACTGATCACACCCTGTCGGTGCGGGAAAAGCTCGGCTACAGCCTGGGCGACCTTGCGGCGAACCTGATCTTCCAGACGCTTGTCACCTATCTGGCGTTCTTCTACACCGATGTGTACCGGCTCCCGCCGGCGACCGCGGCAACGCTTATTTTCGTGATCGGGCTGCTCGGCGCGTTCGTGTTCACCCCGCTGATCGGTATCCTTGCCGATCGCACCGCTACCCGCTGGGGACGGTTCCGACCGTGGATCCTGTGGACGGCGGTGCCGTTCGGCGTGCTCTCGCTGCTGGCCTTCAGCACGCCGAACTTCGGCGAGCGCGGCAAGATCGTCTACGCCGTGGCCACCTATGGCCTGCTGATGCTGGTGTACGCGGCCAACAACCTGCCGTATTCCGCCCTGAGCGGCGTGCTCACCGGAAGCATGGCCCAGCGCAACAGCCTGTCCGCCTACCGGTTCGTGGCGGTGATGATCGCGCAGTTCATCATCCAGGTGCTGCTGCTGCCGCTGGTGCTGATATTGGGCGACGGCGACCGTGTGGTGGGCTTCGAACGGGTGATGACCGTCTTCGCCGTGGTGGGCACGGTGTTCTTCCTGATCACCTTCGCCACCACGCGTGAGCGCGTGGTACCGGCCAGGGAACAGACCGGCGGCGTCCTGCAGGACCTCAAGGACCTGCTGCACAACCGGCCGTGGCAGGTGATGCTGGCGCTGACCGTACTGGTGTTCGTCAATCTGGCGCTGAAGGGCGGCACCTACATCTATTACTTCCAGTACTACATGAGCGAGCCGGCGCTGGCCGGCTTCCTCGACAGCTCCGGCTTCAACCGCTTCATCGGCGGCCTCAACGCAACGCTCAGCAGCTGGGGCCTGGCCGGCTTCACCTGGCCCGAGGACCCGGCCACCTCGGCCTTCAGTCTGTTCAACGCCTGCGGCATCCTGTGCATGATCCTGGGCATCGGCGTTTCCCGCCGACTGGCCGACCGCTTCGGCAAGCGCGATGTGTTCGGCGCGGCGCTGCTGCTGTGCACCGTGTTCCTGCTGGTGTTCTACCTGTTCCCACCGACTGCCGTGGCGGTGGCATTCGCTTCGTTCATGCTGCACGGGTTCTTCTACGGCATCACCATTCCGCTGCTGTGGGCGATGATCGCCGACGTGGCCGACTATTCCGAATGGAAGAACCATCGGCGCGCCACCGCGATCATCTTCTCGGCCATGCTGTGCGGCCTGAAAATCGGGCTCAGTGTCGGCGGCGCGCTGGTGGCCGCCATCCTGGCCCACTACGGCTACCAGACCGGCGCCGCCGAGCAACCCGATGCCGTGGTCGACGGCATCCGCCTTACCGTCAGCGTGTACTGCTCGATCCCGTTCCTGGTCGCAGTCGCGCTGCTGTTCCTCTATCGGATCGACAAACGCATGGAAAACCGCATCGAGCACGACCTGCTGCAGCGTCGCAACGGCACCGACCTGCAACAGTTGGCTGCACGGGCCATCTCGCAGCCGCTGGTGAGCCACATCTACACCGCCGATCCTTCCGCGCACGTGTTCGAAGGTCGCCTGTACATCTATCCCTCGCACGACATCGACGCCGGAACCCCGTTCGACGATGACGGCGGGCACTTCGGGATGGAGGACTACCACGTGCTGCGGATGGACTCGCCGCACGGGGAGGCCACCGACTGCGGCGTGGCCCTGCATGTACGTGACGTACCCTGGGCGGAGAAGCAGATGTGGGCGCCGGACGCCGCCTGTCGTGATGGGCGTTACTACCTGTACTTCCCGGCAAAGGACGCCGAAGGCATCTTCCGCATCGGCGTGGCCGTGGCCGACCGTCCGGAAGGACCGTTCACCGCCGAGCCCAAGGCGATGCCCGGAACCTACTCGATCGACCCGGCCGTGTTCGAGGACACCGACGGCACTCATTACCTGTACCTCGGTGGGATCTGGGGCGGCCAGCTGCAGAAGTACCGCGACAACCGCTACGACGCATCGCACGAAGAGCCGGTCGGCGACGCGCCTGCGTTGGGGCCGCGCGTGGGTCGGCTGCAGGCCGGCATGACCCGGCTGGCCGAGCCCCTGCGCGAAGTGCTGATCCTGGACGAACACGGGCAACCGCTGCGTGCCGATGACCACGCGCGCCGTTTCTTCGAGGGGGCGTGGCTGCACGCCTGGCAGGGCCGCTATTACCTGTCGTACTCCACCGGCAACACGCACCTGCTGTGCTACGCCATCGGGGACGACCCGTATGGGCCGTTCACCTATGCCGGCGTGATCCTCAAGCCCGTGGTGGGTTGGACCACGCACCATTCCATCTGCCAGGTCGACGGGCAGTGGTACCTGTTCTATCACGACGCCCTGCTGTCCGGCGGCGTCACCCACCTGCGCTCGGTGAAGTGCACGCCGCTGCAGATCGACGCGGACGGCAGCATCAAGACGATCGATCCCTATGGCGCCTGAAGCCACCTCGCCGAAGGACGACGCGCTGGCGCCGCTTCCGGCTGGCCGCCTGCACTGGTTGCGCGCCGGCCCGCTGGAGGTTGCACTCGCGCCCGAGGCGGGTGGGCGCATCGCGCAGATCCGCTACGACGGCGTTGACTGGCTGGTCGGGGTGGACGACGGCGATTCCGCCGCCATCGCCTGGGGCTGTTACCCGATGGTGCCGTGGGCCGGCCGCATCCGGCACGGGCGATTCGAGTTCGACGGCAAGCCGTACGCACTTCCGGCCAACTTTGGCGGGCATGCGATTCATGGGGTAGGGTTCACCCGGCCGTGGGTGATCGAAACGCTCGACGCCACGTCCGCCAGCCTGTCGCTGGCGCTGCCCGAAGACGCCGTGTGGCCGTTCGGTGGCATCGCAACGCAGACCATCGAACTGACGCCGAGCCGGATGGAACTCCACCTCGCCGTGCAGGCGGACCAGCAGGCCATGCCGGCCGTCATTGGCTGGCACCCGTGGTTCCGCAAACCAGACCGGCTGCTGTTCACCCCCGACGCCATGTACCCGCGGGACGGGGAGGGCATCGCCACCCAGCCCCCCGTTCGTCCCACACCCGGCCCATGGGACGACTGCTTCATCCACACGGGTGAAGTGACACTCGAATCAGCGGGGCAACGCCTGCGCATGCAGGCAGACACCGACCACTGGGTGCTCTACGACGGCGCCCCGCACGCCACCTGCGTGGAACCGCAAACCGGCCCACCCGATGGCTTCACCCTGGCACCGCACCGACTGGCGCCAAGCCAACGCCTGGAGCTACGTTTCGAATTGAATTGGAAGCCTGCGCCAGCCCCGTAGAGCCACGCCCTGCGTGGCTGAACACCTCACTCTTTAGAAGCAGGCGAAGCTGCTTCCCAGCGTGCGGACTGCCCGTTCATCAGCCTCGTGAAGGGGCCGGCAAGGATGATTCACGGAAAGGGCACGGCAGAAGGAACTAATTGTGACGCTGCGGATTGCCGCTCGCGAACTATCTGGGAACAAGGAGTCATCATGCCCCGCTCCATCGCCTCTGCCGCCCTCGCACTTTTCCTGTCTTCGTGTGGAGGCGGAAACACCCCATCCAACGTCGACGCCCCGGGCGCGGAAGAAACAGGCAGGACCAAGGCCCTGGAGGCGGGCGCGGCGGTGCTGCAGGATCGGCCGCCCGTGGACGCCATCAACGCCTACCTGGACGGTTTCCATTTCTACAACGGCCAGATGAAGGTCCAGATGGAGGCCCACCACTACTGTTCAATCCTCAACGAGGATGTCATCCAGTGCACCATCTACGACGGAAACGTCAAAGATGCCAAATTGATGGGGGTGGAATACATCATCAGCCAGAAGCTGTTTGCCGATCTTCCCGAGCATGAGAAAGGACTGTGGCACAGCCACGTGCATGAGGTGAAATCCGGCCAGCTGGTGGCACCCGGCATCCCGGAGGTGGCCGAACACGCGCTGATGGAGAAGCTCATCCACACCTACGGCAAGACCTGGCACACCTGGCACACCGACCTGGACAAGGACCTGCCGCGCGGCATGCCGCAGTTGATGATGGGCTTTACCGCCGATGGCCAGGCGGACCCGGCCATGGTCGCTGCCCGCGACAGTCGGCTGGGAGTGGACAGCGAAGACAAACGCGCGCGTCGCGCGGACATTGCGGCGCCGGCGATCGATGGGGGCGCAGACGCCTGGCAGAAGGGGAACATCATCCAGATCGAGGACCCGAACGGGCACTGACCTGCCTATTGGTCGTCCACTGCGCAGGCAGGACGCGCAAGAACGGGCCATCGCCTTCTCGACCGGGCCGGTACCGGGCTGTCCATAGCTAGCAATCGCGCGCATGGGGAGCTTGAAGGTCACGCGTCCCATCTCACCGCCGGCCATCGAAGGCACTACCGCCGACGCGCCACAACCGAGTTAACGCGGGCCAGGCTAGAATAGGGCAAGAGAAGCGGTGAAACAGAGCGCCCAGCAAGATTACTGGGCGCGTGTTCGAGCATCGCACATATAATGCGCCACCCGCGCTCTAAGTTACCCGTTACAGCATGCTCCAGAACTTAGTGGACTCTTCACTAGTCGAGTCTCGCTTAATTAGCTTATCGAATGAGATGACTGGCGAGAGCCGAACCTTCGCTCTACCAGAAGCAGGTAGCGCCTCAAGCACAGCCGCGCCACTTGCAACCAATGCGTCCACAAACGACGTCCAGAAGTAAGAATCGTAGTGCGTGATCCAGGAAAGCCGAGCATCGTCTGCCGTCTTATTGTCTCTATCGATGATTACTGGAACATCCGGCCGACGCTTTAGTCTCGACAGGTAGTGTTCCGCAGCTTCGACAAGCTGCTCGTCCTTCGACGCCACTATTTTTTGGACCAGTCCAGCCTTCTGAAGCAAAGCGTTAACCTGCGCGGGCCCGTCTGCGAATACCCCGCCAATTTTAAGAGAGCTCACCTCCGCATGGTCGATGTTCTGGATGCTATTCTTGGACAAAGAGGCAGAGTGGATGTCAAGATATTCGATGAGTGTGTTCCGTACATCCACAGAGCCGGACATTCTGTCTGGTATGGTCAGATGCGCTACTGAGCTGCCTGACAGATCCAGTTCGCTCCAGCCGGAATTCGAGAGTTCAACGCTGCCGATTGCGAGAGAGCGCGCCGATTTTGTGGGCGGGACGCCATCTTGGTGCTTCAGAATTGTCTTCCAGAGCGCGCCGAGATTCGCCGAAGCAACACGAGCTTCTACATCGCTGTCCAGGTTGAAGTCAAGATTTTTAGACAGTGTGGCAGCTGCCTCCGGGTACTTTTCGATTAGCCATTCAAACACCGCTTCATTAATACTACTTGCTGTGATCATGGCGAGTAGCGACTTGGTGTTAAGTACACCACTTAGGCGCCGCTGTATAGCGAGAAGTAGGAAGCAATCGAAGAGAACCTCATGGGAGAATCCAAAGAGATTGTTTCCGTTCTCGTCCGCGCGTACTCCGAGCCCCCCTAGTGAGGACAGTCGCCGGGATAGCCCGGGGCGGACGTCATCAAGCGGCTCACCGACAATCATCTTGGCGCACGAAACTAGCTCCGACTGCTCCAGTTCCCGGCTCTTGCTACTCTGCATATAGTCCGCGACCTCCGCAAATAGCTCTCTCAATTCGTTGATCGACAAGAGTTCGTCCGAGTTCTGATTTCGGAGCTTGCTCGCCTCTCGGTCCAAGAACTGATCTACAACTATTTCGTACATGGCCGGCATCTGAACAGGATTCCCCAAGTTGAGCTTAATCCAGGCCGCAAACGCCTTCGCAAAGAACGGGACACTTAGTACCTTCCAGTCTTTTGCGCTGAGATCGTTCATTATCTCTTGCCTCACCCCGGCATTTGAAAGGAACGTCGATGACTCCGACTTGCTCCATGGCTGGAGTTCTATGAGCGTGTGGTCAACGTTCAGATCAACCGCCTCTACAAGAGATCGGCGATACTGAGTGAGATAATATGATGAGCGTGCAGACGCAACAAGCACGCCTTGGCCATTTAGATCCCTAAACCAGGGCTCAAGCGAACCTAGTGCATTCTCATAGCCACTGCCGCCGAGTAGCTCGTCGAATCCGTCAACCATTAGGACGAGCAAGCCATTTCTGCATAATGCCCTGGCGCTATGGCTTGACAGCACTCGTGTAATGTTAAGTGCGCTATTGACGGCATCCTCGAGACTGGACAGAGTCCTGCCTGTCGACGAAACAAACAGGTACAGCGGCCTATTGTTTTGGGGGTCATCAGCCACGCTCGCAGCCCGTTCTCTCGCGAGGCGCAGCATCAGCTCAGTTTTACCGAGCCCGGCCTGACCAACCAAAAAGAATACTGAAGTGGACGGCTTTATAGCTTCACATGCCGAGTCAATACGGCCGCCCAACTCAAAGAAGTTGTTCCCATCGACTGGCTCAGGATTTCCGCCCACATCGTGCACCTCCTTGAGCTTCGACGGACCTCGCGCCATGGTGCGATCAGTGATACCAAGCCGCGACGTCTCCTCATCCTCGCGGCTCTGCTGAAGAGTGTGCAGCCCAATTCCAATGCGACGTGCCAAAAGCTCCCACTTGGAGATGTGCTTAAGAAATTCGCTGTATCCGCTCCACTTCCCAGAACCGCACTCCCATTCTCGCCTATGGTTTTGTCCTATTCTGAAAACGTCGATCCGCGACTCATAACCCTCACTGGTCGTTCTGGACCACGGAACGTGCAAGTAACCAGCGCGATCATCGTCACCAAAGAAGTAGCTGGGAGTAGAGTAGTCCTCGGTATAGGCTGAAACGTCACTCAGAGTATCTGTGACAAGTCTCGCCAAATACGGGCCCGGGTTGCCCTTGTCCGGCAGAAAGAGCCTTCGGAATCGTGAGGTCGACTCTTGATCTCCCTCGGTCCAGAGATCCCCTTCTGGAGCAAAATAGAATATCCTGTCGTCAGCAAAGTGCGAGAAGATCCCAAGCGCTTCGCTTGGTCCGCGCATAATCCAGAGCGGGGACACCTCGAGCTCGGCGGCATCGCCAATTTTCGTCATCCAAAGCCTGCCGTCTCTTTCCTTGAGGGACGTATCTGAAAGTACTTCAGAAAGCGCTCGCCGGAGATGCTCAATGAGATTTGACGTAGCTTCGTGCAGTTTTGCCTTGGTATCGGGATCGGACGAAAGCGAGCCGCCGTGAGACAGGCGGTCCCTAAGCGACTTAAAATTCGCGTACTTGTTTACTACACGGAACGCGTCAATGGCCTTGACGGCATTTTGGGCCAAAGTCCGAATTGAAGCACTAATCCAGCTGGACGAGGCGCCGCCGGTCGACTTTGCCGCTCCTCGCACTACAGCTAGCATTGATCCGAAGCCAGGCGTGGGCAACAAGCGAACTGTCGAGCTCGGCTGCCGGCGATCAAACGACATGTGTAGCGTATAGATAACCCTCAGATAGAAGTCGATCAATGCGAGGGACTCTCGGACGTCGATCTCCCCAGCATACCTGACGTGTTTGAAGTTCGACGCCAAAGCGGAAATTAGATCTGCTGTTCTGGTATTGGTCATTTGGTCATTCCTTTGTTAGAAGGTGGAGCACACTCAGTTGATCTTTGTGTGTTCAGTCCGCAAGCGAGTAGGGGTGGCACCGTATCTGCTTTGCGGGCTCTCCCTGGGTTAGGCGATACCCACTGCAAGCAGCTGCTCGTTGTGGATCGGGCCAGAGCTATGCGGCAAACAGTTGGTGTGGGAGGCGGACGAGGTGCCGTGGCGCCATGTCAACAGTCCGGCACCCTTGGCACAGAAGGGTTTTTTGTCAACACAGAACTTCCCATCCGCGCATCTGGCCGATCGTACGCCTTAGCGTGCGTTTGGACTATCGGGAGGAACCTGACCTAGCTGGGCCTTCATCGTAGAGGTGCGGCCTCGCCTTTTAATAGCCCACTTAATTATCCTAGCGCCGCCTTGCTGTCGAGGCTAGCGGTGGGGAGCGAGCGGCGCAAATGCAGGTAGCGGCGAAGCTTGGCGGGTGGTTCTAACCGCTGGTCAGCGGAGCCCGAGGTATGGAGGGGCGCGCCTTGCGATGGGCAGCAGCCTGCAGCAAGTACTTCCTGATCCCGAATGCGCGCCACCCCGCATCAGTGGTTATCGTGTGTGCGCATGCCACGGCAGATCCCACCGGGATGAAGATCTTGGCGGATCATCTGCACTGCTTTGGATAAAGGTGGGAGCTCTGCCAGATTAGGCACAGCGAACGGCTTTCAGCGCAGCTCGGGAGTCTAGGCAAGCTCAACATGGTTTAACACTTCTTCACGGCATGCGTCAGCCGCGTGGTCGGCCTCTCGTCTAGGAGGCAATCGAACAGGGAGACTGGGCAATTGACCATCATCTGATGGACTTCGGTGCTACTTTGGAAGCTCAAGCGCGTGCCGCTTGAGCATGGCCTCGATGAGCGCGCAGACCTGTTCCCGTTCGGTATCCGTGCAGTGGTCCAGGATCTCGGCAGCCAGGTTTTCAAACTGCGGCCAGAACTGCGCTGGATGGCGCACGTGCGCCAACCAGTGCGCCAGCATGGCGTCCAGCGCTTCAAGCCGCCCCTGTATGGCGGGGCGGATGCTCATCCAGGCGGCGCCATCAGGTCGAGCGCAACCTGGTAGTGATGGCCGTCGTCGCGGAGCAGCACACTGAGCCCGGGCTGCAGCACGCCATCCACATGCAGCGTCGGCTGATCCCGCGCATTTCGAGTCACCACGAATTCGTAGCGGCTGCGACCAAACCGGTAGCTCAGCTCGAAGGACGGCCAGTCATCCGGCAGGCATGGCGCAAGCGACAGCTGATCGCCCTGGCGACGTATGCCGAGCAGGGATTCGACCAACAGGCGATACATCCAACCGGCCGAACCGGTGTACCAGGTCCAGCCGCCGCGACCCACGTGCGGGGACACCGCGTAGACATCGGCCGCCAGCACATAGGGTTCGACACGGTAGGTCTGCACGGCCTCCGGATCCAGTGCGTGGTTGAGCGGATTGATCATCGCGGCCAGTTCCCAGGCGCGCGCCGCATCGCCCTGGTGCGCGAAGGCCATGGCCGCCCACACCGCCGCATGGGTGTATTGCCCGCCGTTCTCGCGCACGCCCGGCACGTAGCCCCGGATGTACCCGGGATCCTCTATCGTCTTGTCGAACGGCGGATCGAGCAGCTGGATCAGCTTTGCATCCTTCCGCACCAGGTGGGTGTAGAGCGAATCCAGTGCCTGCCCGGCGCGCTCGGGCGCGGCAACGCCCGACAGCACCGACCAGCTCTGGGAGATCGAATCGATCCGGCATTCCTCGCTTTCGGTCGAGCCCAACGGGGTGCCGTTGTCGAACCAGGCGCGGCGGTACCACGCCCCATCCCAGGCATGCAGTTCCAGGTTATGACGTAGGCGGTCGGCCTGCTCCTGGCACCAGTGCGCACGGTGCTCATCGCCGCGCGCGTTGGCCAGCACGATGAAGCGGCGCAGCGCGTCATGCAGGAAGAAACCGAGCCAGACGCTCTCACCGCGCTGCTGGTCGCCGACGCGGTTCATGCCGTCGTTCCAGTCACCGCTGCCCATCAACGGCAGGCCGCGCTCGCCCAGCAACCGGCACCCGCGCTCGAGGGCAAGCACACAATGCGCGTACAAGGTGCCGCGCAGTGCGGATGGGGTAGGCATGTCGTAATACCCTTCCTCGTCCGGGCTCACCGCGCGCCCCTCGATGAAGCCGACCATTTCGTCCAGCACGCTGGCGTCGCCGGTAACCTCCAGGTAGCGGCAGGCGCCCTGCGGCAGCCAGAGATAATCGTCCGAACAGCGGGTGCGCACGCCGCGACCCTGCGGCGGGTGCCACCAGTGCATCACATCGCCTTCGGCGAACTGGTGGGCCGCGCACAGCAGCAGGTGTTCGCGGGCCAGGTCCGGGCGCGCGTGTACCAGCGCCAGCACGTCCTGCAGCTGGTCACGGAAGCCGAACGCGCCGCCGGACTGATAGTAGCCACTGCGTGCCAGGTAGCGGCTGCCCAGGGTCTGGTAGACCAGCCAGCCATTGGCGAGCGCGTCCAGGGCCGGGTCCGGCGTGCGCACCTGCACGCTGGCCAGCACATGGCGCCAGTGGATGCGCACCGCGTCCAGCGCATCGTTTGCCTCATGCGCGCCCTGGCGGCCTCTTGCCAGCGTGAGCGTTTCCTCGCGGTCGCGACCCGCGCCCAGCCGGAACGTGGTTTCACTGCGCTCACCCGGCGCCAGCTCCAGAGGCACCTGCAACGCGGCGCAGGGATCCAGCCCTGCGCCCGCGCGTCCGCCCAGCCGCTCGCGGCGCAGGGCAGCCGGTGCGTGCAGACCACCGTTGCGACCGAGGAACTCCAGGCGGTCACAGGTCCAGCCGCAGCCTTCCGCATCGGTGTCGAAGAAGGCCATGCGGCCACCGAAATCGGTGCTGTAGGTGTTGCGCGCCAGCAACGCGCCGGTCTGCGCGTCGCGTTCGGTGACCACGTGCATGCGCGACTTCGCGCGCAGGTCGCCCATCACCCACTCAACGTACCCGATGGCCGACAGCCGCCGTGGCCTGCCCGACAGGTTGTGCAGGCGCAGGACCGAATACTTCAGCGGTGCGGTGACGTCCACGAACACCCACAGCTCGCTGACGATGCCGTCCTCGATATGCTCGTAGACCGTATAGCCGAATCCATGCCGCGTGCGGTACGCGCCGGTGCCCCGGCGCGGCAGCGGCATCGGCGACCAGACCCGGCCGGTGTCCTCGTCGCGGACGTAGAACGCCTCGCCACCGGTGTCGGACACCGGGTCGTTGAGCCAGGGCGTCAGCCGGAATTCGTGCGCATTCTCGAACCAGGTGTAGCCCGGGGCACTCTCGCTGACCACGGTGCTCAGGCGGGCATTGGCGATCACATTGGCCCATGGCGCCGGTGTCGGCGCGCCTTCGCGCAGCACCACCACGTACTCGCGGCCGTCCTCGCTGAAACTGCCGGTGCCGTTGTCGAACTGGCCGGCACCGCGGTACGGCAGGAACGGCCACGGATCGTCCACGTCTTCGTCAAGCGCGGGGCTCGGCGGCAGTCCAGGCTCGGGTCCGAGGTCGGCGACGACGGGCAGGTCGGCGGTGTCCTCCATCGACAGTGCCAGTTCCTCCTGCACCGCCAGCGGCACCAGGGCAGGCACACGCCGAGTGGGCGCAGCCTGGCGCCCCACCTGCGCGACCAGTGTGCCGTCTTCGTCGCTGATCACCGCCCTTGCCACCGCCTGCAGCAGGATGCGGTCTTCGTGGGTCATGTTCTGCACCGGCCGCACGAAAATGCCGCCGGGGCGATCCAGCAGGCCGGTCTCGGAACTGGCGGCCACCATTCCCAGGATCTGGTCCTGCAGCTCCTGCCGATAGCCGGCCTTGCTGTCGTTCCAGATCACCAGGTCGGTATTGAGTCCCTTCTGGCGCCAGTAGGCATGCGCCTGCACCAGCTGCCGGACCAGTTCCACGTTTTCCGCGTCGGTGACCTTGAGCAGCACGATCGGCAGGTCGCCGGAGATGGCGTGCCCCCACAGCCCGGACTGTCCGCGCTGGTTCTGCTGGAGGATGCTGGCGCCCGCGCGCAGCAGCGAGTTCGCATACAGCACGTGGCTGGCCAGGCGCTCATACAGCTGCGCCTCGGCCTGGGTGGCATTGATCTGCCGGCGCACCACCTGGCTGTGCGTCCAGGCCAGGTCGAAGACACGGTCGGCCAGGCGGCGATCACGATATTTGTCCAGCAGCGCTTCGCAGCCGGGGCGGTCGGCGCCGATGCCATACACCATGTCCAGCTGCACGGTCTGCTCCGGCTCCAGTACCACGCGCACGCGGATGGCCACGATCGGATCGAGCACCGAACCGGCCGTGCCGGAGAGCTCGCTGTCCGTGGTCAATGCCTGCGGCGTGCGCGGCGTGTTGCCACGCCCCAGGAAGCGCGCCCGGTCGGTTTCGTAGGAGATCGCCGCCACGTCGGCGTCGTGCACCGCCACCAGGTGGAACATCCACGGTGGCACTTCGTCGTGTGAACGCGGGCGGCGCGTGCACAGCACGGCCTGCTTGGCGGCCAGGATCTCGCTCTGCACGAACAGGTTGCTGAAGGCCGGATGCGCATCGTCCGCAGCGGCAGGTGCCAGCACCACCTCGGCATAGGTGGTGATCTCCACGGTACGCGGGCGACGGCTGCGGTTGGTCAGGCGCAGGCGCCGCAGTTCGATGTCGTCCTCGGCGGAGATGGCGACCTGCAGGTGGCTCTCGCAGCCGCGCTGGGTGCTGCGGAATTCCGCCTTGGCGTCGGAGAAGATCGCCTCGTAGGTGTCCGTCGCCACGCAGGTGGGCTGGTAGGCGGCAGACCAGAACTCGCCGCTGTCCACGTCGCGCAGGTAGCAGAACGTTCCCCAGGCATCGCTGGTGCCGTCTTCGCGCCAACGGGTAAGCGAAAGGTCACCCAGGCGGCTGTAGCCGCCGCCGGCGTGGGTCAGCATGCCGTGGTAGCGACCATTGGACAGCAGCTGCACCTCCGGGCGCGGGCCGCCAGGCTTGCGCAGCACGCGCAGGGCGGTCTCGTGCTGGGCCATGGTGGCATGCTCGCCCAGCGCCTCGACTTCGTGCGGATGGAACACGCCGATGCGCGGGATGCGCTCCTGCAGCAGCAACAAGGTGGCCTGGAACTCGACATCGGCCACGAAGCGGCGCTGCATCGGCTGGTCGCGCAACAGGTAGTCCAGCGACAGCAGCCCCATGCCCTGGTGGTGGGCCATGAACGAACGCAGCAGCACGTGATCCTGCCCTGGCGGTACCCGGGCCGGGGTGTAGTCGATCGCCTCGTACATGCCGAAGCGCCCGGAGAAGCCGAGGGCTTCCAGCGCCTGCAGGTTCTGGCACGCCGCTTCCGGCGCCACCATCAGCGCCATCATGCTGGCGTAGGGGGCAATAACGCGGTCCTGGCCCAGGCCGCGCTTGAGCCCCAGTCCCGGCACGCCGAACGCCCGGTACTGGTAGTTCAGGCGGGCGTCGACTGCGTTGTAGCCGGACTCGGACACGCCCCACGGCAGGTTCAGGCTGCGCCCGTAGACGATCTGCGCTTCCACCGCGTGCCGCGCGGTCTGGTCGAGCAGGGTGTCCGGGAAGCTGGGCATCACCAGCTGCGGCATGAGGTACTCGAACATCGAGCCGCTCCAGGACAGCAGCGTCGGCGTGCCGTTGACCTCGGTGAGCAGTCGGCCGAGCGCGAACCAGCTTTCCTGCGACAGCTCGCCCTGGGCAATCGCGACGAACGCGCACAGCCGTGCTTCGGAGGCCAACAGGTCGTAGAAACTGTTGTCGAGGCGGTGGTCGTCGACGTTGTAGCCGATCGAAAGCAGGTTGCGGGAACGGTAGAACAGGAACCCGTATTCCATCAGCGAGAACTGCCCGGCACGGTGCGCCAGCGCCTGCAGGTGCTCGATGCGCGCGCGCGCGTCGGTACCGGCGGTACCGGGCAAGGCAGACAGCTGGCGCAGGCTGGGGATCGGCGCATCCGCATCCGCGCGGACCTGGGCCGGAATCTCCTCAAGCGCAGCCTGGGCGGCATGGCATTCGGCAGCGAACAGGGACGGCCAGTGCAGCTCGCCTTCCCCCGGCGACGTCGGTGCCGGCCACTGCGCCAGCACGGCGTCGGCCAGCCCGGCCAGTTCCTGCAGTCGCGCAAGTGTTGGCGCGATGCCGACAGGAAGGTCGGCCCGCGTTGACGCCAGCCGCTGGCGAAGCTCAGTGACCGCCTCGGCCAACGGTGTGTCGCCGGCGCGGAGACGCAGGCGCTCCTCATCCAGCACGCCGAGGGTATCGGCCAGGCCATCGAAGGTGTGCGGTGCCAGCACCGGCGCGTCCACCAGCGCGAGCAGGCCCTGGCGCAACGTAAGCAGGTGGCCGGCGAGGTTGCCGCTGTCCACCGTGGAAACGTAGCGCGGCGGCAGCGGCGCGAGGGTTTCGGTGTCGTACCAGTTCAGGAAGTGGCCGCGATGGCGCGGCAGCTGGTCCAGCGTACCGAACGCCAGCGCGGTGCGTTCGGCGACCGCGCCCTGCTGCAGATAACCGAAATCCCACGCCGACAGGTTGGCCAACAGGGACAGGCCGATGTTGGTCGGCGAGGTGCGCCGTGCCACCACCAGGGCGGGATGTTCCTGGATGTTGTCCGGCGGCAACCAATGATCCTGCTCGCGCACCCAGGCCTGGAAGAAGGACCAGGTGCGACGCGCCAGCCGGCCCAGGAACGCCCGCTGCGTGTCCGACAGTTCGGCCACGATCGCGGCTGGTGGCCGGCCCAGCCACCCCATCAACGCGGGCGCGAAGGTCCATGCCAGCAGGAAGGGCAGGGCGATCGGCAGCGCCTGCGGGCGCAGCACGGCCACCACCGCCACCAGGGCCAGCGCCAGCAGCGACGCCGGTGCCATCACCCGCCATTCGGCGCCACGATCACCGCCGAGGCGGCGCTCGACTTCGCTGGAGGGATTCCATTGCAGCAGGTGACGGCGGGTGATGGCCATGCGCCAGAGCGTGCGCAGCACCGCGCCAGCGGACAGCAGCGCCTCGTAAGGCAGGCAGGCAATCTGGGTGGCCGCGCGCAGCAACGACTTCAGCGTCCCGCGTCCGACCTTGATGTAGTGGGCCTCCAGCGGCGTGTCGTCCGGAACGCTCAGCGCATCGCGGAGCATGCCGATCAGCGGCGGCGCGAACCACAGCGCTAGCACCCATGTCGTCCATGCAACCGGGTTTTCGGCCCATAGCCAGCCCGCTACCAGCAACGCAAACGCCGCGATGGGGACCAGGCTGCGGCGCAGGTTGTCCAGCAGCTTGCCCCGGGACAACAGACTGAGCCGGTTGCGCTCCCACCCGGAGCCCGGGCGCGGCGTCCACGGCAACAACCACGGCAGCAGCTGCCAGTCGCCGCGGATCCAGCGTGCACGGCGCTTGGCGTCGGCGACGTAGCGCTCGGGGTAGTCTTCGTACAGGCGCACGTCGCTGACCAGACCGGCGCGGGCATAGCAGCCTTCCAGCAGGTCATGGCTGAGGATGCGGTTCTCGGGCAGGCGGCCCTCGAGCGCGTGCTCGAAGGCGTCCACGTCATAGATGCCCTTGCCCACGAACGAGCCTTCGTCGAACAGGTCCTGGTACACGTCCGAGACCATGCGCGTGTACGGATCGATGCCCGGCTCGCTGCCGAACATCCGCGCGAACCGCGAAGTGCGGCGCCGGCCCAGGCTGGTGCCCACGCTGGGCTGCAGGATGCCGTAGCCCTCGACCACGCGCTGCAGCGCCGCATCGAAGCGCGGGCGGTTGAGCGGGTGGGCCAGGGTGGCCACGAACGCACGCGCCGCATCCCGCGGCAGCTGCGTGTCCGAATCCAGGGTGATGACGTAGCGGACGCCGACCAGGGCGACCGTGTCACCGACGGTGCGCATGAACGCGGCCGCATCGCCATGCCGGAGCAGCGCATTCAGCGCTGCCAGCTTGCCGCGCTTGCGCTCGTGTCCCATCCACACGCCTTCGCCCGGGTTCCACTGCCTGGGGCGGTGCAGCAGGTAGAAGCGGTCGCCATGGCCGGACGCGTAGCGCTGGTTCAAACTTTCGATCCGCTGCACTGCGTGGGCAAGCAGGGCGTCGTCGTTCGGCGCCTGCGCTGCTGGCGCGTCCAGGAAGTCGGTCAGCAGGACGTAGCGCAACTGCGGATCACGGTTGGCCAGGAAACGGACCTCCAGCGCTTCCACCAGCACGTCGATGCCATCCGGGCTGGACAGCATCGACGGCACCGCCACCACGGCGGCGCAGTCGGCCGGAATGCCCTCGCTGAAATCCAGCTTCGGCAGTGGCTTGGGTGCGACCAGCACCGTCGCGGTCCAGTTCACCAATACAATGCCCAGCTCACTGAATACCAGCAGCCCGAGCAGGGCGGCCAGCCAGACGGGTACCGCGCCCGTGCCGGTTGCCGCCAGCCCATAAGTAGCCAGCACCGCGAGCAGGGTGATCGGCAGCAGGTACAGGGCCAGCGGCACGCGATGCGCCAGCCGCCGTGCCCTGCGGTGGCGCGGCGCGGTGTCGGCCACTGCGTCCACGGTAGCGGGCAGGCCTTCGCCCACCAGCCAGTAGCCCACGTGCGTGCGCGGGCCGTCGGGTGGGGTGGCGGACCGTGCCAGCTCAAGTGCGATGGCCGCCACGCGCTCTTCCGAAACGCGGCTGCCACGCGCGATCTTCTCCACCACGTGGCGGTAGGCGTCGCGGGTGCCGAAATCCATCTGTGCGTAGACGGCCATCGGGTCTTCGCGCAACCGCTGCTCGACCACGCTCATGTCTTCGACGAACGTGCGCCAATCCATGGTGGAGAGGAAGCGCAGGCTGCCGATGCTGTTGCTGATCGACACCTGGTCAGACGCCTGCTGCTGGCCTTCGCCGGCAACCAGGTCCTCCACACGCTGCCCCGCCGCTGCTGCCCACTGCTCCAGCCAGGCAAGGGGCATGGCCCATGCGCCGCCGCGACCCTGCAGCGAGCGCGTCAGCTCGGCGATGAACGCGCCGGTCAGGGGCGGCTCGGAACGTGCCATGTCCGCCACCACCAGCACCACATCGGTGGGGGTGTCCGACGCCGCACGGTTGAGTTCGCCCGCCCACTCCGACGCCAGGCGCCGGTCGGTTCCGTCACGCATCACCCGTGCCGCCATCCGCCGCAGATTTTCCAGCAGGGCCAGGCGGAGCATGATCGGAACCGCCCACAGCTCGCCCAGGCTCAGCGGCGCCAGCGTCTGGTACGCGGCGATGAACCGTCCCAGCGTGTCGCCGTCAATGCGGCCATCGCCGTGCGCGATGGCCTGCATCGAAAGCTCGTAGACGCGCGGCAGCCCGGCCGAAGGGCCCGAGACCAGCGACGGCAGCTGACGGCTATAGCCGCGCGGCAGGTGGCGCCGCGCGGTCTGGATCTGTTCTTCGATCAGGTAGTAGTTGTCCAGCAGCCATTCCCCGGCCGGGGTCACGGGCCGCTGCTCGCGGACTACGCTGCCGAGCAGCGTATTGGCGTCCTGGAGCACCCGCTCGTTGGCCTGCAGGCGTTCCAGCAGGCGCTCCGGGCTGCGGCGCATCCGCACGCGGTGCTGGCGTGCGAGCGCGCGGCCGTAAACCTCCATCTGTTCAACGCTGTACAGCGCCGAACGCAGCGGCCCTTCCGTGGCCTCGATGGCAGGGGCCGCGGCCTGGCGTTCACGCCAGCGCCAGCGTACGAGACGACGCAGACGCAACCAGCGACCAAAGAGACGAGGAAGGTGAGGCATAGGGTACCGGGGGGGAAGGGCAGGGTCGCCTCCGGCATCGTTGCATTTGGGGGGCAGTGGGCGTTGTGAAGGTGCGATTCAGCTCCCCGGCGCCGCAGTGAATCCGGGGTGACGCGCGTGGCGTTCCGCTTCACTGCATGAGAACCGGAAAGACGTGATCCTCCTTCATCCGTTTCTTCCCCCATGAAGTGAAGGTTTTCCATGTCCAAGAAGCAGCTCACCACGATCAACCCATTGACCGAAGAGGTGATCGCCACCTACGCCTACATGTCAGACGACGAAGCCGGCGCCGTCGTCAAAGCCAGCCACGAGGCCTACCTGGAGTGGCGCCTGCGCTCGCTGGATGAGCGGGCAAACGTAGTGGCCGCCATCGCCAAGGCGTTGCGCGAACGCAAGGAAGAGTTCGCCCAGCTGATGACCCGCGAGGTCGGCAAGCTCATTGAAGACAGTCGCACGGAAGTAGAGCTGTGTGCCGCCATCTGCGACTACACCGCCCAGCAGGGGCCCGCAGCGTTGGCCGATGAGGAGCGCGATGTCGACGGCGCCACCGGCATCGTCACCCATTCGCCGATCGGCGTGGTGTACGGCATCCAGCCCTGGAACTTCCCGGCCTACCAGGCGATCCGCTACTCCATCGCCAGCCTGATGGCCGGCAATGGCGTGCTGCTCAAGCATGCGGAGAGCTGCACCGGCAGCGGGCTGCTGCTGCGTGACATCTACGAAGGTGCCGGGCTGCCGAAGGGCCTGTTCGGCGTGCTGCTGATCAGCCATGACCAATCCAACGCCATCGTGGAAAACGACCTGGTCCGGGCCGTCACGCTGACCGGGAGCGAGACTGCCGGCCGCACCGTGGCAGCCAAGGCGGGCGCGGCGCTCAAGAAGACGGTGCTGGAGCTGGGTTCCAACGATGCCTATCTGGTGCTCGACGATGCCGACCTCGACCTGGCCGTCGAGACCTGCGTCAAGGGCCGCCTGTTCAACAACGGGCAGACCTGCGTCAATGCCAAGCGCTTCATCGTGACCGAGAAGAACTACGACGCCTTCGTTGCTGCTTACGCCAGCAAGTTCGAAGCCATCAAGATGGGCGACCCGAACGCCGCCGATACGCAGCTGGGCCCACTGGTTTCCGAGGCGCAGCGCGACAAGCTGCATGAACAGGTGACCAAGAGTGTCTCGCAGGGCGCGCGCCTGCTGGTAGGTGGTGAAGTCCCGGATCGTACCGGCTGGTTCTACCCGGCCACCGTGCTGGCCGATGTGGCGCCGGGGCAGGTGGCCTATGACGATGAGCTGTTCGGCCCGGCAGCCGCCATCATCCGCGCCAAGGACGATGAGGATGCCATGCGCATTGCCAACGACAGCCGCTACGGCCTGGGCGGCAGCATTTTCAGCCGCGACGTGAACCGTGCCCGCGAGCTGGCCACGAAGTATTTCGATACCGGGATGGTTTTCATCAACACGTTTGACGTCGCCTCCCCAGCGCTTCCCTTTGGCGGGGTGAAGGCTTCGGGCTACGGCCGCGAGCATGGCCCGGAAGGGCTGAAGGAGTTCGTGAACGTGAAGTCCATCAAGATCCCCAAGTCGAACTGACGCACAGCCATGCCCAAGATGGGCGGGGGCCGCAGGGGTCCCCGCCCACACAACACTCACTTGGGCATCAACACGCCATCAATCACGTGCACCACACCGTTGGACTGCCCCACGTCGGCGGTCGTCACAGCGGCCTTACCGCCCTTGGCATCCACGACCCACACCTTGCCCTCGGAGAGCTTGACGGTAAGCTTCTCGCCTTCAACGGTAGTCAGCATGCTGGACTCACCGCCCTTCTTGGCTGCCGCCGTGAGCTGCGCCGCGGTATGGGTGCCAGGAACCACGTGATAGGTCAGGATCTGGGTCAACTTGGCCTTATTTTCCGGCTTCAGGAGGGTATCAACCGTTCCCTTGGGCAACTTCGCAAAGGCGTCGTTGGTCGGTGCGAACACGGTGAACGGACCGGCCCCGGACAGGGTGTCGACCAGCCCAGCCGCCTTGACTGCCGCGACCAGCGTGGTGAGGTTCTTCGCGGCGGATGCATTTTCGACAATGGTCTTGGTGGGGTACATGGCCGCGCCGCCCACGGTCGGATTGGTGGCAGCCGATACGCTGCCGGTTGCAAGAGCTGCTGCGATGCACGAAGCGATAGCAAGACGCCGAATGGAGTTGTACATGGGTAGGTCCTCTGATCTTGGCGCACAACGTTGTGCCTCTATACCTACGCAGCGAGGCGGCATTCGGATGCAGTCCCTGGCCTTTGCAGAACGCCTCGAAAGCAAACACGTTCAGCCAGGCACTCACGGCGCTTTCACCACGTTCTAGAATGGGCTCACGCCTCCACCTCAGCGAGTTCCGGAATGCCGTGGATTGACCTGCGCAGCGATACCGTCACCCAACCCACCCCCGCCATGCGCCAGGCCATGGCCGCCGCCGAAGTGGGGGATGACGTCTATCAGGACGACCCCACCGTCATCCAGCTCGAGCGCCTCGCCGCCGATATGCTGGGCAAGGAAGATGCCCTGTTCGTGCCAACGGGGGTGTTCGGCAACCAGCTGGCCGTATTCACCCATTGCCGCCGAGGCGACGAAGTGATCGCCGGCGATGACTCGCACCTGGTCTGGCACGAAAACGGCGCAGCGGCGGTGATCAGCGGCGTGCAGCTGCGCACGATCGCCAGCAGGCAGGGGTTGTTGGAGCCCAGCGAGATCGCGTCACGTATCCGGGTGGGGGAGGACATCCATATTCCCCGCACCGGGCTGATCTGCCTGGAGAACGCGCACGGCAACGGCCGCGTGATCCCGCTGGCCACGATGGAAGCCACCGCCGCCATCGCCCGGAAGCACGGCGTTCCCATCCACCTGGACGGTGCACGCGTGTTCAATGCCGCCACCTACCTGGGGTGCGACGTGAAAGCCATCACCCAGCATGTGGACACGGTGATGTGCTGCCTCTCCAAGGGCCTGGCCGCCCCCGTCGGCTCGATCCTCGCGGGGCCGGCGGCCTTCATCAAGCGCGCCCGTTACAACCGCAAGCTGCTGGGAGGAGGGTGGCGGCAAGCGGGGGTCATTGCCGCGCCGGGCATTCTCGCGCTGACCGAGATGACGCAGCGGCTGGATGTGGACCATGACAATGCAATGTACTTGGCCCAGCAGTTGGCGGAAGTTCCGGGCATCGAGGTCGACATGGAAGACGTTCACATCAACATGGTGTGGTTCGCGCTGCCCGATGGGGTGGATATGCCTCGCCTGATGCAAGCCTTTGAAGCAGCAGGCATACGAGCCAACGGCGCCTACGGCGGAAAGATGCGACTGGTGACCCATTGGCAGATCGATCGGGAAGCCATCGACAGGACCGTCTCCGTGATCCGGACCGCAGTGACGGTTTGATCCAACGACTCACGGGACGAGGACCAGCGCGCTACATCAGGTACGAACCGGCATGCCCCATCGTGTACGTACCGGCCTGCTCCGTCGGTTGCGATCCGGCACGCTCCATTGGGTACGAACCGGCATGCGCCATGGTGTGCCTACCGGCCTTCTCCATCGGTTACGAACCGGCATGCGGCATCGGTAGGGTCGGTCGCAAGACGACCGCCCTGAAATATTCAACACCCGGTAACGCATGACCCCAAACGGAGAAGTGCGCACGACCGCCCGGTCTCCGCCGCGCCGCCCCGCGACATTTCCACGACACCCCCCCGCCATCCTCGCCGCTGACGCATCGAGGATCGCTCCAGCAATGAAACGAAACCGGATTGCCCTAGCGGGGGGCTTCTGCTTGGCCGCTGTACTCATCGGCGCCGCATGGGTAGGCACTGACGAGGATGACGCACCGGCCGCCTCGTCGCCCACGCCGGTGATGTCCGTGCGACTCGTGCGGCCGCTGGTCACCCGGCTGCCGCTGCGCGTGCCGGCCACGGGCAGCGTTGCCGCCTGGGAGGAAGCCAGCATTGGCGCCGAAGCCGACGGCCTGCGCCTGACCGCCGTGCAGGTCAACGTGGGCGACCAGGTACAGCGCGGCCAAGTACTGGCGCGCTTCACCCCCGAGCTCATGCAGGCCGAGTTGGCCGAGGCCACTGCCGCAGTAGCACTGGCGGACGCCGAAGCGAAAGAAGCCGCCGCCAACCTGCAGCGCGCCCAGGTTCTGGACGCGTCGGGCGCGATCGCGCGGCAACAGTTCAATCAGTACCAGGCCGTGGCACTGACCACCCGGGCGCGCCTGGATTCGGCCCAGGCAGCGGCCAACAAGGCGCGGCTGCGGCTGGTGCAGACGCAGGTGCGGGCGCCCAGCGACGGGGTGATCAGTGCGCGCACGGCCACCGTCGGCGCGGTGGTGCCGGCAGGCCAGGAGCTGTTCCGGCTGATCCGCGATGGAAGGCTGGAGTGGCGCGCGGTGGTGGCATCCACTGACCTGCGCGCCCTGGAACCTGGCCAGACGGCCGTCATCAACATGCCGGG
Organism: uncultured Stenotrophomonas sp.; assembly: GCF_963519925.1. NCBI lineage: Bacteria > Pseudomonadati > Pseudomonadota > Gammaproteobacteria > Lysobacterales > Lysobacteraceae > Stenotrophomonas > uncultured Stenotrophomonas sp. Next base: position 53,021 of record NZ_CAUQPH010000006.1, read on the forward strand.
AGCGGGTCCCGTGGAGGGGCGCGTACGCATGCTGGGTCCCGTGATTGATGCCTCCACGCGCAGCGGGCTGGTTTATGTCGACCTAGCCGCCGGGGTGCCGCTGCGTGCAGGTGCTTTCGTACAGGGCCACGTTGCCGTAGGCAGCGTAAGCATGCCGACCCTGCCACAGAGCGCGGTGCTGCTTCGCGACGGCTTCCACCATGTAATGCAGGTCGGCCAGGACGGCAAGGTGCGTACCCGCCGAGTAGAGGTGGGCCGGCGCAGCGATGACCGGGTGGAAGTCGTGTCTGGCCTGGGCGCTGACGATGCCGTGGTGGCGTCTGGCCTCGGCTTCCTCGACGACGGCGACCAGGTGCAGGTGATCAGCGTGGCGGCAGCCGCCAAGGCAGGTCGCCCATGAACCTCAACGTGTCGGGCTGGTCCATCCGCAACCCGGTGGCGGTGACACTGTTGTTCGTCACGCTGGCACTGGCCGGCGCGTTCGGCTTCGCGGCGATGAAGGTGCAGAACTTCCCGGATATCGACTTTCCCATCATCACCGTCACCGCGACACTGCCCGGCGCATCACCCGCACAACTGGAAAATGATGTCGCGCGCAGGATCGAGGATGCGCTGGCAAACCGCCAGGGCATCAAGCACATCACGACAACGCTGAGCGACAGCGTGGCGACCATCAGCGCCGAGTTCCATATCGGCAAGCCTGTCCAGGAAGCAATGGACGATGTGCGCGACGCAGTGGCAAGCGTGCGCGCGGACCTGCCTGCCGACCTGGAGGACCCGGTGGTGCAGAAGGTGGAACTGGCCAGTCAGCCGGTGGTGACCTATGCACTGAGCTCCAATACGCTGGACATGGAAGCGCTGTCCTGGTTCGTGGACAACCAGGTAAGCCGGCGCCTGCTGGGCGAGAGCGGCGTGGGTGCAGTGTCGCGGGTGGGCGGGGAGGATAGGGAAGTGCGGGTGGCGCTGGACCCGGACCGGCTGCTGGCGTTGAACGCTACCGCTGCGGAGATCTCAGAGCAATTGCGCCAACTGCAGTTGGAAGCCTCGGGCGGGCGCGTGGCGCTTGGGAACGCGGAGCAGTCGGTACGCACCCTGGCAACAGTGGAGTCAGCCGAGCGCATCGCCGACATGGACGTCGTGCTTGCGGATGGCCGCCGCATCCGGCTGGCTGACGTAGCGGAGGTGTCCGACACCACCGCCGAACCGCGGACCGCAGCGCGAATGGACGGCTGGCCGGTGGTGTCGTTCGATGTGCTGCGTGCGCGCGGCGCCAGCGAGCTGGAAGTCGCCAACGCCGCCGAGGCCGTGGTCGAAGGGCTGCGCCACGAATTCCCACAGATCCAGTTCGAACGGGCGGTGGACTACGTAGCCCCGGTTGCGGAGAACTACCACGGCTCCATGATGCTGCTGCTGGAAGGGGCGGTGCTGGCGGTGATCGTGGTGTTCTGCTTCCTGCGGGACTGGCGCGCGACCCTCATCGCCGCTGTTGCGTTGCCACTCTCGGCCATTCCCACCTTTGCGGTGATGCACCTGATGGGCTTCTCGCTCAACACGGTATCACTGCTTTCGCTGTCGCTGATCGTTGGCGTGCTGGTCGACGATGCCATCGTCGAGATCGAGAACATCGAACGCCACCTGCTGATGGGGAAGGCGCCGTTCCGCGCCGCCGACGAGGCGGCGAGCGAGATCGGCCTGGCGGTGATTGCCACCACCCTTACGCTGGTTGCGGTGTTCCTGCCCACCTCGCTCATGGGCGGGGTGGTAGGACAGTACTTCGTGCAGTTCGGCTGGACCGCAGCCATCGCCGTGCTGTTCTCCCTGCTGGTCGCGCGCATGCTGACCCCGACCATGGCGGCCTACCTGTTGAAGGCACCCACCCGACGGCACAAAGCGCCGCGGTGGGTGCTGCGCTATCTGCAGGCGGTGCGTGCCTGCATCCGGCGCCCGCTGCTGACGCTGTCCGTTGCGTCAGCGCTGGTCGCCCTGGGCGTACTGACAGCCGCGCAGCTACCCGGCGAATTCATGCCGCCCGATGACGGCAACCAGGTGCAGGTGAGCCTGACCCTAGCGCCTGGCGGCACGCTTGCCGAGACGCTTGAACTGGCCGAGTCCGCCCGCGCCATTATTGCGCGCAGCCCCTTCGTTGCGTCTGTCCATACGGCAGTGGGTGCGGCTGGCGGCGGGTCGGGCGACCCTGATGAGGGCAAACCGACGGCCAGCGTCGGCACCGCCGTGCTGACCGCCAACCTGGTGGCGCGAGGCGAGCGCAGCGGCTTCACCCGGTCTACCATCGAAGGGCAGCTGCGCACGCAGCTTCACCAGGTGGCGGGCGCGCGGGTCAGCGTGGGCAGCGACAGCGAAGGTCTGGAGCTGGTGCTGGGCGGGGACGATGGCGACCGGCTGGCCAGCCATGCGCGCCGGGTGGAACAAGAGCTGCGCAGCATTCCGGGCATAGGCGCGGTGGTGTCATCCGCCGCCCTGGTGCGGCCGGAACTGGTAGTCCGCCCCGACTTCGCCCGCGCTGCCGACCTCGGAGTTACCTCCAGCGCCATCGCCGACACCCTGCGCATTGCCACATTGGGCGACTACGTCCAACGCCTGGCGAAATTGAACCTGAGCGAGCGCCAGGTGCCCGTCGTGGTACGCCTGGCCGACAGCGGTCGCAGCGACCTCGACACATTGCGTCGCCTGCCGGTGCCCGGAGCACGCGGCCCGGTGCCGCTGGAGAGCGTGGCCGACCTGTCCCTGTCGACCGGCCCCGCGGAGCTGACCCGGCATGACCGGCAACGCAACATCAGCCTGAAGGTGGCACTCAATGGCCTGCCGCTTGGGCAGGTGGAAAGCGCTGCGATGCGCCTGCCCAGCCTGGCAACGCTGCCGAAGGGCATCAGCGTCGCCCCCGCCGGCGACGCCGAGGCGATGGGCGAGCTGGTACTGGGGTTCGGGCTGGCGATGGGCGCCGGCGTGCTGTGCGTATACATGGTGCTGGTGCTGCTGCTTAAGGATTTCGCGCAGCCGTTGGCGGTGCTGTTGGCGCTATGCCTGTCCATACCCGGCGCATTCCTGGCGCTGCTCGTGGCCGGCCAGAGCCTGTCGATGCCTTCGATGATCGGGCTGATCATGCTGATGGGCATCACCACCAAGAACGCGATCCTGCTGGTGGACTACATCGTCATCGCCCGGCGCGAGCTGGGCATGAATCGTCACCGCGCCGTGGTGGATGCCTGCCGCAAACGCGCGCGACCCATCGTGATGACCACCATCGCGATGGGAGCCGGGATGTTGCCGGTGGCGTTGGGGTTGGGCGCAGACCCCAGCTTCCGTGCACCGATGGCCATCGTGGTGATCGGCGGCCTGATGACCTCCACCGTGCTGTGCCTGCTGGTGATACCCGTGGCCTACAGCGTGATGGACGATCTGGTGCAGGCCCTGCAACGGCGCTGGTTTGCCCGCCCGCGCGACAGCGCGCCTGTATCCCGGGAGGCAAACGCATGAACCTGGTCACGCTCTCAATGGCTGCGCTGCTGGCCTATGTGGCCGCCAGCATCGTGTACGTCTACCGGTTCCGTGGTTGCCAACGCTACGCCAGCTTCTCCCAGTACCTGCGCAAGAGCTGGCCCGTATTCGCGCCGCTGAACTGCCTGCTGTACATGACCACCGCACGCGCGGCGCGACAGCCGGTGCTGGAGCCGCACTACATCGAGGGCATCCACCGCCTGCGCCGCAACTGGCGACGAATCCGTGACGAGGCCATGCAGCTGCACGCCTCGGGCGCCTTCGAGGCCGCATCCGCGCCGGGGTCGGCCGGCCACCATGATGTCGGCTTCCGAACCTTCTACAAGCGCGGTTGGCGCAAGTTCTACCTGATGTGGTACGCCGGCCCGCACCGTTCGGCGCAGCGCCTGTGCCCAACCACAGTCCGGTTGCTGGACGGCATCCCCGGGGTGCGCGCCGCCATGTTCTCGGTGCTGCCGCCCGGCAGCGAGCTGAGCCTGCATTCGGACCCACTGGCCTGCTCGCTGCGCTATCACCTCGGGCTGGACACACCAGGAACGGCCGACTGCTATATCTGCGTCGATGGCCAGGCCGTGACATGGCGCAACGGAGAAGATTTCGTGTTCGACGAAACCTACCCGCACTACGCCCGCAACGACAGCGACGCCGTCCGGGTGATCCTGATGTGCGACGTGGAGCGCCCGATGAACCTGCTGGGGCGCACGTTCAATCGCATGTACGCCGGGTTGGCCTGGGCCATGAGCGTACCCAATACGGCAGAGGACAGGCAGGGCCCCATCAGCTGGCTGTTCGCTCGCCTCGCTCCGCTGCGCGAACATGGGTTGCGGCTGAAACGCAGGCATCGCCCGGTGTATACAGGGCTGAAGGTGCTGCTCAACACCAGCCTGTTGTTGCTGGTTTTTGCGGCCGTTGCTGGCGTGCTAGAGTTTCTCTCGCGGCTTTTCAACCAGGTGGGGATGCCATGAGCAGGGGGGCGCTTTCGATCCTGATCATCGAAGACAACGCGCAGCTGGCCGCCAACCTGTACGACTTCCTCGAGGCCTGCGGGCATACCCTGGACGCCGCGCCGGACGGACTGTCCGGCCTGCACCTGGCCTCGTCCAAGGACTACGACGCGATCGTACTGGACTGGAATCTGCCGCGGCTGGATGGCCTGACGGTGCTGCGGCGGCTGCGCGGCGAAGCCAGGAAGCAGGTGCCGGTCATCATGCTGACCGCGCGCGACCAGGTGGCCGACAAGATCGATGGCTTTGAAGCCGGGCTCGACGACTACCTGGTGAAGCCCGTTGCGCTGCCCGAAATCGAAGTCCGGCTGCGCTCGCTGGTGGCTCGCCGCCGCAACGCCGGCGCCGCCGACAACGTTCTTCGGGTGGGCGACCTGGCCTTTGACCTGGGTACCTTGAAGGCGCAGCGGGCGGGCAGGGCGATCACCCTCACCCGTACCGGTCGCCGCCTGTTGGAACTGCTCATGCGCGAGAGCCCGCAGGTGGTGACCCGGGCCAAACTGGAACGCGTGGCCTGGGGTGAAGCCTCCCCAGAAACCGACCTGCTGCGCTCGCATATGTACGTGTTGCGCCGGGCCCTTGAACAGGACGCGGAAACGCCGCTGCTGCATACCGTGGCCGGTTCCGGCTACCGGCTGAGCGCAAGTGGATAGGGCGCTGCGCCGGCGCGGCGTGCACTGGTGGACCAGCGTGGCCTTGATCCTGATCGGTCTGCTGGTGCTGTTGGCCATCGCAGTGCAGAGCTTCAGCGGCCAGCTGCTGATGGAAGGTCGCTATTGGGCCGATCTTACGCGTGCGATCTCCAACGACCACGCCGAACGGGTGCGCCAAGGCCGCGCCGGGGAACTGCCACGCGAAGGGCTGGTCCGCTCCTGGTACCTGCCGGGCGGCGTAGCGCCGCCAGACCTGCCGCGCCCGCTGGCCAACCTGCCGGCGGGAAACTACAGCTCCGAGGCCTCGCTGCTTGATGATGCGGTGAACCTTGAAGCGGGCACGACCTATCACGCAGTAGTAGCGGATCTTCCCCGCGGCAGGCTGGTGACGCTGGTGGACATCGAGCCCCTGGAACAGCAGCAGAACCGCTACGCCCGCCTGAGCCTGCTCTGGATAGTGTGCTTCGCGGCGGTCATTGGCGGCTTCATCGCCTGGCTGCACGCCAACCTGGTTCGACCGGTACGTGACCTGGCCGCGCGCATGCAGGCCATCGACCCCAGCGACACCGGCGCGCGCCTGCCGACCGACTACCAGCGCGAAGAAATCCAGGTCATCGCGCAGGCCAGCAACGCGCACCTGGACCGGGTAGCGCAGTTCATCCAGCGCGAGCGCAGCCTGCTGGACCAGGCCAGTCACGAATTCCGCACGCCCATCGCCGTGATTGCCGGCGCCGCAGACGTGCTGCGCCAGTTGCCCCTGCCGGATGCCTCGCAGCCGGCGCTGGCGCGGATCGAACACGCCGTGGAAGACCTTTCCGAAACAATGGTGGCGCTGCTGTATCTGGCACGCGAGGCGCCACCGGATGACGAGGTCACGGATGTAACCGCCCTGCATGACTTCCTGCCCCACGTGGCACGCGACCACGAACACCTGCTGCGCGGCAAGGACGCGAGGCTGCACTGCGGCGCGCTGGAGCCCACGTTCATCGCCGCACCGGAGGCGATGGTCCGCATTGCGGTGAGCAACCTGGTCCGCAACGCAATCGAGAACACCCAGGTTGGCCTGGTGGAGATCACCCTGGCGCAGGGCAGGGTGACCGTCACCGATTCAGGCAGTGGCTTCAACCCGGTAGAGGCGGCGCGGCGCTACCGCGACAGCCTGCGTCAGTCCGTGCCCGCGCGCGGGCAGGGGCTGGGACTGTTCCTGATCGGCCGCATCTGCGACCGCTTCCGCTGGACGCTCGACATCGACTCTGGCGCCCACGGCACCCGCGCAACGCTGGATGTCTCAGCCAGCGTAGTGGAAGTCCCGTAACAGCCGACCCACGACATTCCGCCGACATCGCCACTTCATCCTCACCTGGAACCGACCCGCACCGCGCGGGTCTCCTTCCCGATGAGGTCTGTCGTCTTATGTTCAAGTTTATTTGGCCCTTGCTGGCTTGCGGTTTGTCGTCCACTGCCTTGGCGCAGGAGGGGCCTGGCGGTGATCCGGGTGAGCAGGGTCCACCGCGATGGGGGCTGGGGATTGCGGCCATGGTGAGCGAGAGCCCCTACGCCGGCGAAGGCACCAAGGTGTTGCCCATTCCACTGGTCACCTACCACGGCGAGCGTTTCTACCTGGAAGGGCTGAGCGCCGGCTGGGTGGTTGCAAGAGGCGATTCCTTCGAGCTGGCCGCGGTGGCCAAAGGGCGCATGGACGGGTTCGATGTAAAGGACCTCGGGCGCTCTGAACTGGCAGGCAACGGCGTGGATTACCGCCTGCTTGAAGACCGCGACATGGGCCTGGACCTGGGGGCGAAGTTCAAATGGAGCAACGGCAACAGCGAACTGGAAGTTGAACTGCTCGCCGACGCCACCGACACCAGTGGCGGCCAGGAATTCTCGCTGCAATACGGCTATGGGTTCGACGTGGGAATGGGCCGTATCACTCCCAACGTCGGGGTCACGTGGCAGTCCAAAGACATGGCCAACTATTACTACGGCACCCTGAAGGAAGAAGTGGCGCGCGGCGTGGTGGATTACAAACCCGGCGCGGTGACCATCCCACACGTGGGCGTTGGCTACTTCCGGCCCCTGGGTGAGAAGTGGATGCTGCTGGGTTTCGCCCAATACAAGCTGCTGCCGGACAAGATCACCGACAGCCCGCTCATCGAGCGTGACACGAAAGGCAGCGCCTCCGTGTTCGTGGGTTTCTCGCGCGGCTTCTGAGCAAGAGGGCCGCACTGCGCGCTGGCTGACGCATGCCGCGGCATCGCCAGCGGGCAGGCCCGCCGGCCCAAGGCAACGAAAGCTCGGAGCTAGCCTTGGGGCCTACGGGCCACCCAGCCCCGGAAACTGAGCGCAGCGTAGAACAGCTCCACCTCCGTGAACCCGGCCGCCTCCAGCAGCGCAACCTCGTCCTCTTCGGAGATGGCCGGGAGCTTGTCCGCCATGACCGCAACCGACGCTTCGCCGCGCTCGTCCAGAACACCGTGTTTCGAGGCGAACGCGGCTGAGCGGCGCAACCAGCGGATGCGGGCTTCAGGCGCATAGCTGTGATGGGCTACCACGAGCACACCGCCAGGCCGAAGGCGCTGCAACAACCCTCGCAGGGTCTGCAGCCGCGTATCGGGGTCCAGGAAGTGAAGCGTCAGGAGGCAAGCGGCTCCATCGAACTCCCGCATCGGCGCATCCTCGATGAGGCCCTCCACCAGCAATGCGCGCGAGTCGTTCGCACCCAAGGATTCCCGTGCAAGCTCGAGCATCGGAAGTGAGGGGTCTACACCGACAAATCGCCAGCCTGGCTGCGCCTTGGCAAAGGCATCGAGCTCCAACCCGCCGCCGGCACCCAGCACCAGCACCTCGCCCGCGGGCGGAACGGATTCCGCCAGCAGGATGTGGGCCATGCAGTGGAGTGCAGTCATGCCAGGCACCTTGGCCTGGGTGGTCTGCTGATAGCTGCTGACTGCGGAGGGGTCCTTGAACGTCGACATGGATACTCAGCCCGAGTGGTCGCTTAATATGTACTCGCAATTGTTACATATAACGAACACGCAGCGCGGCCGGGTAGGGTCGGTCGCCAGACGACCGCCCGGAACCCATCAACACCCGTTAACGCATGACCCCGAACGAAGCCCGAGCTCAACCGAGAAGTGTCAAGTAACGCTGCCTCTGGCATTTCCGCGCCTAACGAAGCGCAGCATCAAACAGCTCCTTGGCCTGCCCGATCGCCACCCGATGCGTAGCCCCCGCCTCAGCGCCCACCTCGCACAGCTTGCCCACCCGCTCACGCCCCAACGCCGTGCACTCCGCCAGGAAGTCGTAGTGGCCCACCAAAGGCAACACCTGCAGGCGCGCCTTCCCATTCGCTTCCACAATGACCTTGCTGTTGGTGCCAGGCAAGGCAATCGCATCGGCCTCACCCACAACCATCGAAACGGGCATCTCCAACCGCCCCAGCTCACCCGGCTCGAACGCCTGGACAATCGCCGGTGCCATCAGGAATACCGCGCGAACGTTCGGAAGGCGGCGATCCTCCGCTGACTTGGCGACCCAAGGTGCCAGTTCCGGCGCAGCGACCGCCGCCATCCGCCGCTCAAAGGTCATTTCGGGATTCTCGGCCTGCGGCACGCAGACCCCATCCTTCGGCGAAGCCTTGCAGAAGGCGACCAACCTACCCATGTCCGGACGCGCACCAGCAGCCACCAGGGCCGTGAACCCACCAGCCGAATAGCCCACCAGCCCCAGCCGCTCCGCATCCACATGCGGAGCCAGCACCGGATCAGCCTGCACAGCCGCCAACGCGGCGGCGAGGTCGTCCGCCCGGTTCCACATCAGAATGCTGGCCGCGTCCGTCATAGGGTCCACGCCGTTGTTACCGGGATGGTCCACCGCCACCACCACATACCCCGCGCGCGCCAAGGCAGTCCCCAACCAGCCCATCATGCGGGCACTGCCGCCATTGCCATGCGACACCAGCAGCAGTGGCCAGCGACCCGGCGCAACTGGGGCATCCACGGCAGAAGCTCCCTCCTCGAAGAGCGGCGCGCCCGGCGGCCCTATCGTGAGTGGCTGCTCCTTCGCACCTGGCTGCGCCGGGTACCACACCGTATAGCGGACGCGGTCGCTGTGGCCGGCGTCGCGCACCGCTGCGCTGGCTGTGTGCGCCACGCCATGGGTTTCCCCAACAGCAGGGGAGGGCTGAGCCGACCATGCCACTGGCGCGAACAGACAAGACAAAAGGACGAAGGCGTGTGGCAGTACTCGCACGGAAGAATCTCCTTGGGTCAACTCGGGTTGGACAGCGGCAGCCAGATCTCAACGCCACCATGTCCGGTGCGGTCGTCGAAGCGGGCGTCGTAGCGTTCGAAATCAGGTGCGTCTGCCAAGGTCAGGCCTGAGCGGGGCAGGTGGTCGTTCAACAGCCAGAACCAGGTGGAGCGGATCGTAGAGATGTGACCCGCATGCCACGCCACCAGATAGTCCCCGGCCGGGATGGAAACGGCATGCCAGGCCGACGGCACGGCGGCGGTCGCGCCGATCTCCATGCCGGCGATGTAGTCGAAGGCACCCTCGCCATCGCGGTTGCAACAGACCCCGAAGGCGATGTCCTTGCCCAGCTCCCGGGTCAACGCCAGCTGCTGCCATTGCGAGGGAATGGACGCCACGGTGGCGGCGGTATGACGGGCGCGGATGCCGGCCACACGCAGCGGGCCCAGCCGCCGGCGTACCGGCTCCACCTGGCAGGGCAGGGGTGGGGCGTCGAGCTTGATGGCCTCAACCAGCGCCAGTCCGTGCAGCCCTTCCCGGCGCACCTGCTCCGGCGCCTGCTTGAACTGCTCGGTAAAGGCGTGGGTGAAGGCGGCATGCGAGGCATAGCCGGCAGCCAGGGCGACATCCAGAATGGGTACGTTGCCTGCGGCCAAGGTGCGAGCTGCCTCGGTCAGGCGACGCGCGCGAAGATAGCGCGCCATCGAGGTGCCGGTGCTGACCTGGAACAGGCGTGAGAGGTGGAACGGCGAGAGCTCAACCGCCTCGGCGATCTGGGCCAGCGACGGATTCTCGGCAAAGTGGTTCTCGATGTACCACAAGGCCTTGCGTGCCGCTCCCATGACGCCTGCTCCGTGCCAGTGACTGGGTGGCAGCGTAGCGCAGGGCGGGGGAGGGCGTTTGCGGGATCTTGCTGTGGGTGCGCGGTGTGGGTTGGGAGCGACAGGGTTGCGGGTCGTTTGGCGAACATTTTTCAAGCGCGAGGAGGCGCTGGAAGTGCGACGCAGTGCCCTAGTAAATGCGTGCCAGCACTCGGATTGTTACAGAACGATTTGCGCGCCATATGCCTTTGTGCGGACCCATTGGCGCGGTGAACAGGAGCGAGGCGAAGGCGAGTTCCAGTACTCTCACGTCTGCCGCATGGTGTGCCTTGGGTGTCAGAACCCGGTGACTGATTGCATCTTGGTTGACCTGTGTCGGGAGGGTGGCGAAATACAACACCCTCGCGGAAATACGTCGCACCGTAACAGTTACCGCGGTTCTGAACCTCCCGACTCCCTCGCCATCCCGGCGAGGGAGAACACAGAGGAGAACCATCATGCAAGACGACTGGTCCACCATGACCCCCGAACAGCGCACCCTTCTCAGGGGTTTCTGGCGCGCGCCGAAAAGCGTGATGATCAATGCCCTTCATCACGACGGACTCGAAACCTATCCCGGCTGCCCAACCATTCCTTGCCTGAAGGCGAGGGGGCTGTGGATGCGCGGGCTGGGCATTGAGCCTGGGACGCGGATGTACCTGGGCATCGGGCGTGAGTTGTTTGTCCTGGCGGCAGACCCGTCGCCGGAGGCGCTGTCCAAGGCGATGGTCCGGTTTGAGAAGACCGGGGGCAGTTGGAAGTTGGGCCCGATAGGGTAGGGGTCAGGACCCGCGGGGCGGCGGAACCGTCGCCCCTGGATCTCGCCATAGAGCCTTGGCACGGTATGATCGGCCGAAAGCTCAGCCGTGAACATGAGGCGAGCGGTTCTCCAAAACGAATCGGGGTGACTGCAATGGATATGCAGGTACGGGGTACCGCTGAAGAGGGAGTGACTACCCAAACAAGCGAGCTGACGTATTCCTGGCTGTATGAGCAGGTCCAGTTTCGGGCTGATCTAAGCATCTACCCGAAGCCCTCCCGGGTTGAGAAGTGGTCGTTCCGTTCAGGCTTGGCGGCCGCCTGTGTCGGGTTGCTCGTTGCAGCCGTGTCTCCTTCAGTCGTTCCGCCGATACAGGCCGCTGTAGTCGCGTCGATATGCCTACTGATCGAAGTTGTGGGATTTTTGATCGGTGGACTGCTCACTGCCAAGCGTGAGTGGCGTCTGTACGCGAAACCTCGACTGTCTCACGCTGAGCACATGGATGGGGAGTTCAATCACTGGCGCACTTTGATCGAGTCGCTTCGTGAGTTTCCACGCAAACAAAGAGAGGAGCGCCTGCGCTTCGTGACTGCGCTTCGCCAAGGCATGACGGAGCGGATGGGGCTGATGTACGGAGGGTTGCAGAAGCTCGGGCCTTTCCCGGTACTGGCTGCCTTGTACCTTCAGTTCCGCAACTGGGAGTGGGGTGATTGGTCGGGCGCATTCGATGTGAATCTGGTGGCCGGGATGCTGATATTTGCGATGGTCTTGATGTATGTGGTTGGCTGGCTGATGGTAGCTGTCCGAACCAGACTGGATACGTACGTCAGTCTGCTGGAGGCGGCGCTGCAGCCCGACTGAGTCTCGATCTGACGACGAGTAAGGTCTGTGGCGGGTAGGTTCGATAAGCGCATAGTGTCCAAAGCAGATGCTCGGAAAGGTGGCGTTGCCCTTGAAGCAAGGCGGCTCGATGCTCTTAACCTGCTGGTACAGTATTACTCCTATCAAAATACGCACTGGAAGGCGCACTAGGAATATGCCAAGGCAGGTTTCGTTCCCTCGCTTGATTGTCGCAGCAGCGCTCCTGTTAGCAACCTCCGCCGCACTGGCCAAGCCGCCCGCCGAAGTCGCGTTCGACGAGTGGCTGGCAGCGTTCAACAGCAACGACCGCGGCAAGATGCGCGCGTTCAATGAACGTCGGTTTGATGACCCGGAACACAATCTGGACTACCTGCTCGACAGCCGCGAAGAGACCGGCGGGCTCGACGTCATCGATATTGAGCGTAACGAGCCAAAGATTCTGGTGGCATTGACGCGGGAACGAAATTTTCCGGCCTATAGACGAGTCACGGTCAGTCTCGATCAGGCCAATGGGATGAAGCTCGAAGACGTCAGGCAGGATCCGCAGCGCATGCCCCAGGATGAGGCGCTGAAGGCGTTGGACGCTTTCGCAACACATCTGGCGGAGACGGACCGGTTTTCCGGGGTGCTGGTCATCGAGCAGAACGGGAAGCGGCTGTACGCAAAGGCCTTCGGGCTTGCCGATCGCGAGAATGGCATTCCGGTTCGGCTGGACACCCCGTTCCTGTTCGCATCCCAGGGCAAGATGTTCTCCGCGGTCGCGGTGCTGCAGTTGATCCACGCCGGTAAGCTTGGTTTGGACGATCCTCTTGGAAGGTACCTGACCGGCTACCCCAACAAAGAGATGGCGGAAGTCACCATCCGCCAGCTGCTGTCGCACCAGGGCGGAACGGGCGACATAGGCGTACTCCAGCCAGAGGAGGGCGGTAACCGTGCCTGGGTACGGACCATCGATGACCTGATCAAGCTCAACGGCAACAGGTCACCGTCGTTTTCGCCGGGTTCGGCATTTGAGTACTCGAACTATGGCTACGTATTGCTGGGCGCAGTGGTGGAGAAGATCACCGGGCAAAGCTACTACGCATATCTGGAAGAGCATGTCTTCGGCCCGGCAGGCATGGCCGCCACCCGATACCCCGACATCAACCACATGAACGGCATCGCTCGCGGCTACACCCGGCAGCCCGATGGCAAGCTTATCCCGAGTGCGGATCAGCTGCCTTGGCGGGGAACGCCTGCGGGCGGCGGGGTCACTACGGTCGACGATGAAGTGCGTTTTGTTGCGGCGCTTAAGGCCGGCAAGCTGATTCCATTGCCCCTGTTGAGCGAGGCCATCAAGCAGCAGACCGACTGGTACGGCTATGGATTCATCTCATCGGGACCAGAAGCGTTCCCGCACTGGGGCCACGGCGGGGGAGCGGCCGGGAACAGCGCGGCCTTGTCGATCTATCCGACCAATAACATGACCATGGCCTGCCTGAGCAACCGGGATCCGCCAGTGTGCGACCGGTTGCTGATCAATCTGCATTGGCACTTGTCTCCGTCGCCAGCTCCGGGGCTCTGAGCGGTACAAGCGGATTCACTGACAAGCCGCTCGTAAAGAGTGGCTATACTTCCCCCCACTGATGATCCAGGATGGATTTGCCCTATGCGTTTCACTGCAGCAGCCAGTTCGCTCGTCGTTCTACTGTCCATGGCGTCTACCGTCCCGGTCTCTGCGGCGGAACCTGACATATTCGGAATCAAATTAGGGGCACCATTGGCGCTGCCCCTTTGCCAGCTATCCATGCCCGCTCCAGCTGCCCCCAGAAGCAACAAAGGGATAGGGGCCAGGGCGTTCAACAAGCTGATGACCCCGCCGCCGGAACCGCCGAAGGCCACCCCACCGGCAACAGGGTTGTGCGTCGCGCCCGGCACTACAAACATGGCCGTGGGCAATACCGAGTTCGCGGCAGGCGAGTACGGTTACCTGGTCTTCGCCACGGATGAGTTCCCGGCGTGGGTGGCGCCCATCGGCATGGCGATCGGCGCGGGCGCAGGTGACGCTTTTTCTCTGGAAGGTGCGGGCGGCCTGGTTCTACTGCGCAACGGGCGAGTGATCGCCCTGCGCTTCAACACCACCGGGTTCGAGGCGCAGCCGCGCGTGATGGAGTTGCTCAAGCGCAAGTTCGGCTCGCCCAGTGCAGAAAAAGCGGTGACCTGGAACAACGACCTGGGCGGCAGCCGCGAATCGATTTCCGCGCAATGGCGCAAGCCTGATTTCTTTGCGGATTATTCTTCGGTCGTGCAATCGCAACCCATGCGAGCACAAGGGCTGTCCGGCGGAATCGGGTTCCTAAGCATCGGCAATGATCAGGGGCAGCAAGTGCTGCAGCCTGCCAGCAAGGAAGCGGAGTTCTAGTTCGCGCAACCCGACGTCCTGGCCGTGATTCCTGCGGCCAGTAATGGGCAGATGGGGCACCTGTGCCGATCTGAAAGCTCAACGGCTCGGCTCGATGGCAGCGGCGCAGGCAAAGCGGCTGATGCTCAAGAGCCACCTACATTCCATGGTTGTGGCAGGCGGGCAGGGCGGATACGCCAGGGAACCGCTTTACGACGAACGCCGGCACCGGCGGTAGCCCCTTCACTGAAGACGTAGGCCTTCTAGGCCAACAGAATCGTCAGCTTTGCAGGCACTTACGTAGAAGCTACGAGCATGGCTCGCAAGCGAGACCTCTGCCTGTCCAGCATCTCAATCTGCTTGTCTAGAATCGCCAGCCTCTTGCGCTGTGTCTCGCTGGTTTCTGGGCACGCCAGGGCACCTTCGATCAACAGCATGCATTCCGGGAAGCTACGGATCTCTTCTAAACTGAAGCCTGCCGCAATAAGGCGCTGTATTTGCTTCACCTGGTTGACCGACACCGGTTGAAACGCGCGGTAGCCATTTCCCGATCGGGAAGATGCCAACATCCCATGCTGATCGTAGTGGCGGATCGAACGCACGCTGACGCCGCTAGCCTCGGCTAGCTCACCAATCTTCATCAGGTCATTGCTGGGTTGCTTGGACATCGCGAAATCCTGAAAACGTCTACTTGACTCTAACACTAGTGTCAGCGTTTAGCCTCTGAGTTCCGCTCAATGAGGTTCGTCATCCATGGCCCTTCCCCAAGCATCACCCATTCGATACACCTGGCTCTATTGCATCGTCCTGTTGCTGGCACCACTGCTTGCGCACGGCACAAGCCGGGCTTACACAGTTGAGTCACTGGATGGGGTCAAAATCGCTGTTCAAGAGGCGGGGAATCCTCAGGGGCAGCCCATCATCTTTGTGCACGGGTTGCTGGGTAGTCACCTCAGCTGGGAAGAACAGGTTAATAGTCCTGAGTTGCAGCGCTATCGGTTGATCACCTTTGATATGCGCGGACACGGCCTGTCCGACAAGCCAGTGGAGCTGGACGCTTACCGTGAGGGCCGTCACTGGGCAGATGACCTCGCGGCTGTCATCAAGGACTCCGGAGCACGTGAGCCTGTGCTGGTAGGGTGGTCCCTCGGGGCTGCTGTCATCACCAACTATCTAGCTGCGTTTGGGGACGGACAGATTGCGGGCGCGGTGTATGTAGGCGGGGTCATCGAACTCAAGCCGGAACAACTCGTCGCTCAACCCACCGTTTACAGCGGCATGGCGTCATCGGACCTGCGACTGCATCTTGAAGGCGAGAAGGAATTTGTCGCGCTATGTTTCAGTACGGCGCCTGACGACGCAACGTTCCAGCGCACGGTCGCCGCTGCGGCCATGGCATCAAGCGAGATGCAGAGCGCCGTCCACGGCATGTCGATCGATGCTGACAAAGGACTCGGTTCGATTCGTAAGCCACTACTGCTCATCTACGGCGAGCAGGATGCGCTTGTTCAGCCAAGCGCCTCGGCAGCGCGGGCGAAGGAACTTTATCCCAGGACCGCAGTTGAACTGTATGCAAAGTCAGGCCACTCGCCTTTCTTCGAGGAGTCCACACGCTTCAACCGAGATCTCTCTGCATTTGTTGATGCAGCGAGCGGGCACTAAGCGAGTTCGCTAACGACCCGAATCAGTTGAGGCCCAACACGGCACTGGGAGCAGCAGGCTCACGCAGGCTCAATGCTTGCCCTGGTCGTATCGTGTGCACGCGGCTTCAAGCTCACCGCCGTTCTTCAAGGCCCAGCTACACAGCGCTTCAAAGGGCTGCTTCAGGGAGTGACCAAGAGGGGTGATCGCGTACTCGACGCCAATTGGTGCGGTTGGCAGTACGGTCCGCGTTACCAGGCCATGTCGCTCGAGGCGCTTAAGCGCGTCTGCGAGAGACTTGTGGGTGATTCCGTCCAATCGGCGCTTGATCTCGTTGAAGCGGGACGGTTTTGGGCAGATCACGGTAAGAATCATGATCGTCCATTTGTCCGCGATCTTCTCCAGCATCGGTCGAACCTGCGCCATGTCAGAGAGGACTTTCTCAGAGCTCTCAGCCGAACAGGTATCGCCGGGTATATCTAGGCTAGTCATGGTGCGTTCTTGATACTTGATATCCAGCGTATATCTTAGCAGCACTCTTGGTTTTTACAGGTGATCACGAATGAAGAAGATGGAAGGAAAAGTTGCCCTGGTCGTTGGCGGTGCAAGGGGCATTGGCTTGGCCGTGGCTGCTCGGATCGCCGCGGAGGGCGCAACGGTGTTCATCACCGGGCGTGACCGCAAACAGGTGGAGGAGGGCGTCGCAGCGATAGGTCCAGGTGGCCGTGGCATCGTCGCCGATGCAAGCGTCCGTGAAGACATCGATCGGGTAATGAGAGAGGTTGGCAGCCAGTTCACTCGCCTCGACGCCCTCGTACTGAATGCAGGCCTGAGTGAGCCGGCATCACTTGCCGAAGTGACCGAAGAACACTTTGATCGACACTTCTCGGTGAACGTGCGCGCCCAGATCTTTGGCCTTCAGAAGGCCCTTGACTTGCTTCAAGAAGGTGCAGCCGTGGTGCTGATGGGGTCGGTAGCAAGCTCACTCGGCATCGCAAACTACGGAACCTACGCCGCAACGAAGGCTGCCATTCGCTCGTATGCACGCACATGGGCGGCAGAGCTGGCCCCCCGCGGCATCCGCATCAACGTGGTGGCCCCAGGGCCTACAGATACCGAGATGATGGAGCGAGTCCCTGATGAGATGCGTAGATCAATCGTCGCCCCCATTCTTCTCGGTCGAATGGCCAGGCCCGATGAAGTCGCCTCTGCGACGTTGTTCCTTCTCAGCGACGAGTCGAGCTTCATAACGGGCGTGGAGTTGTGCGTGGATGGAGGCATGGGCCAAGTGTAGGCACCACGCGGTTAGCTGTGGATGCGCGGGCTGGGCATTGAGCCTGGGGCCGGCCGGGTGAGAGGGCAACAAGCGGGGCGCCGGCAGCGACGCCCCGGCTGCCGTAATGGCGCTCCGTGTGAAACGCTAAGATGAGGAACGATCGACGGACGAACCTGGGTTCATGACAGCAAAGCGTATTTTCCTGGCACTGGCGGCAACATCCCTGGCCTTGGCTGCGTGCTGACATGGAAGCCCACCTCATTCCCCGCTCATACCGCCCAAGCGGAGACATCGGCCCACGAGCCCGCACCGCCAATTACCGCCGGCATCCCTCAAACGCCTGGCTTCACCACTGCCAGCCCCCAGCGCGCCTGGTTCCTGGCTCTGAAGCAGCGCGCTGACGCGGGCGACCCAGCCTCTCAACGTCTGCTGGCACAGGCCTACGACAGGTGCATGTACATCAATCGAAACGTCGAAAAGTACAAGGAGCGGATCCAGCGCAGCATCCGGAGCGCGGAGACCGAAGAAAAGGCGACCGTGTTGGGGTACCTGCTGCGGCACGCGCTGCAGGAGTGCGCTGCCGTGGAGGACGGAGCACCGATCGAATGGGAAGACATGCGCCTACTGTATGCGCAGGCGGCACAAGGTGGCGACTTGCCTGCACGGGTCGCGGAGACCGTATTCAATCCACAGCCACCACTGAGTGAGGTGCAAGCGGCTGCCCTGCTGGAAGAAGTGCTGGCGTCCAACGATCCTGCGGCGATGTTCGCCTTGGGCGATGCCATGGGTGAGTTCCTCGGCATGCAAGTCGCCGAGCCCTACACGGCTTTGGCCGACGGCGAGCTCGCCGGGCGCGCCTGGCAGGTCGCGGCATGCCGGATGGGCCTTGAATGCGGACCAGAGAGCCCGCCTGCCAGCAGGCTGTGTCTGCTGCAGGGCTGGTGTTATGAGGGCACTTTCGAGCAAGCCACACGCAGACGGTTGGGAACCGATGCCGAACGCGAAGCGTTGGACCGCCAAGTCGAGGCGATCCTGCGCGCGATGCCACCCGGCGCAGAGTAGAGCCTGGCCATGCGCAGCTGATACACGGCGCGACCACGATTAAAGTCGCTGGCTAACAACCTAGAGCTCCAGGAAGCTCTTAGCATCTCGATTACTCGCGACTGCACCGGCGCTCAGCGAGGAAGGTCACATGAAAAGTTCCGCGTTGAACAAAGCCCCCCTCAGGAATACCAAAATCCGCGCTACATATCTCAGTAATACAGACATCCGCCAGTCACAACTGACCACATGGC
Source organism: uncultured Stenotrophomonas sp. (assembly GCF_963519925.1). NCBI lineage: Bacteria > Pseudomonadati > Pseudomonadota > Gammaproteobacteria > Lysobacterales > Lysobacteraceae > Stenotrophomonas > uncultured Stenotrophomonas sp. Next base: position 71,518 of record NZ_CAUQPH010000006.1, read on the forward strand.
TGTCCGGCAGAACTTCCGCCTACACACACGCCCGCACCGATTAAAAACAATCCATCATTAAAACATATCAGTGTTTACGCCAAGGCATCTAGTCGGGGACGGCCTGACAGTCACAGCCGTGCCTATGCGGTAGATTTGACGACTCGTTAGCGTTGCTTCGCGGCTGCGCTTCCACCTGCATATCTGAAGAGGAAAGGACACGCCATGACTTCACGTACGAGAGTCAAATTTGCTTACTACCTTGAGGAATGGTCACCTCAAGACGGAGATAGGAGCTTTCTCAGAACAACGGGGAAACCCGTCGTTGCAGTTGACGTAACGGCGGAGATGGACGGACACCTCTTCTGCCCGGAGTGTTGCACCCACCTCAGTAAATCGCCCAAACTAAGTCAACGGTTCACTAACAACAGAAATGCCTGCCTTGTTCACTGGCCGTCCTACAAGAACGTACCGTGCAGTCTAAGATCTACAAAGCCAGAAGGACTACGCTTTGATAGTGAGGAGGAGGCAGCCAAGGCACTGGATCGCAAGGATCTTGTCCTGGTGAATCAATTCATGGCCCATCGCCCCGAGCGACCAGGAGATGGCGGAGTCTATGATCAAACGCCCGTTGAAGATGCAGATGGCCCGCTATCGGATGTGCCGATCGCGAGACACAAAGGGCGTTCCTTCAGACTACCCACGCGAATCTCTTCAGTTGAGATGCTGTGTCGGCGTTTCGATGAGAACATACATCGATACTATCAACTGCCGGGACGGGCTACCCCTCAGCCGTTACATGATCTACTCCTCCCCGTTACGGAAATTGAGGGCGAGGTAGACGTGCCACGACTGTACTTTGGAAAAATTCAAGCCAGCTTCGTTAATAGCAACAACCCGCAACCCGGCCACATTCGAATGACAAAACTTGTCGCTGGAAGGGGGATACCAGACTTTTACATCAAGCAAAATAATGCAGAACAAGAGAGCAAGGGGATTGACGAGCGCGCCGTCGGCCGCTACGTACTGTTCTGGTCGCCAATCACCGCAAGCGGGATCGGGTACTGTGCAGAACGCCTTGGCTGGGGGGAGTACGCGCTTTTGCCGGACCGTTATGACCGAATCTTGGAGCAAGACTCGCAGTAGGTCGCGAGTCCAGAACGACCGGAGTTACTAGCAATGCTCGACAACAGCGACGCCTGAGCGCCCAATTTTTTGATGGATAGGGCCTTGGTGACTGGATTCATCGATAAATCAAAGAAGTGATTTCGCGGAATGACTCGACGTGACTGTCTGCTGCGAACGACTGCTCCTGGCCGCATCTGGAGACCACATCTGGAGATCAGCTTCCCATGCCTGCCAGACTCACTGCTAACGGTTCATCCAATCCGATCCGACTTGAAGCGCGGCCCAACTCAGGCGTTCAATGTAAGCTAATGGCAGCAGGCAGTAATGCGACCCAATGCAGAACTAAAACTGTCCAGGGAAGCTGGGCGATTTAAAGGAGGAGAAATGGAGTTCGAGAAGATCCGGTCAGCGGTAAGGCTCGCAGAGTACGCGGTCGTCAACGGGCGACCACTTCGGACGAAGGAAGACGCGCTACGCGCACTTTCAGAGGAGCTCTTAATAGGCCCCTGGCTAATCATGAGTGGCCTCGGCATCATATGGAGGCGATTGCTCTGGATCTTCGTCCTTACGTTGATCATCGTGACTGGCCTCTTCCTTGTTGAAAGGGCTTTTAATCCTGTAATGATCCTCGCCGCGCTGACGCTGGGCTTTATCAGCATCTACTTCGGCCTTCCCACTCGGACGGTCCTTTCTGGTGTAACCGCAAGGTCTATTGGAGAGCTTGCAGGCGCGATCGAGGGGCTTGTGAAAAATCAAGGGGAGCTGGAGCGCTTGTCTTATGGAGTACAACTCGTGAAAACGCAAACGGCCGAGCGGATTGCGCGACTCAACGTATTCATTGGCATCATCTGGGGCGCATTGTTCTGGCTTGCCACGACGCGAGTGCTTTCCCCGACCATTTCCAAGGATGTTTTGGAGACGAGTCTATTTCCAACCATTGCTGCCGCAACCTTGTTCATCGGGGTGTTTGTGGTCGCAGTCGGCTACGCAACTGCTGTCCGTGTGGTGTATCAGAGATTGGACTTCGCTCTATTAGAAGTGAAGGCAAACCTCGCGGACAACCACTAGTTCCAGGAGCGCGTTCAGGATGCCAGTTGCTCAGCGTGGCGATCGCAGCTCCGCCACCTGCAAGTACTGATCTGAGTCAGGTTCCAGGTGTTGCTCTTGGCAGCCATGGGTACCTTTTCTCCACCGCGTTCTCCTAAGGACCTCACGGCACGGCCCAAGAAGCGTTGGACCGCCAGGTCGAGGCGATCCTGCGCGCGATGCCACCCGGCGCAGCGTACAGCCGGCGCTTGCGCTTCTCAAATGCCCGTAACCCTCTGTAGAGTGAGCTCTGCACCTGTCGAGCTTGAACGGCACTGCACGCAAAGCGATTTCTGAGCATCAATGTAACGCCGGCCGGTCCACCTCAAAAACTAGAGCCGGATCAAGCCGGCTCTAGTTCGTAATCATGCTGCCCGTACACACTTGTAGAGCCGCCTTAGTCGTTCATCAGACATGTCGACGATAGGCTCGTACATAAACGAATTCAAATGAATGCTCTCTGGCGTCATTAGAAGTACCTGTCTCAGCAGGGCGTTAAGAGCGTCATCCTTCGGGAACCTGTCACGTACCGCGTCGCTCAAGCTCGCTGTTTGATTACCCTTCTTAGAAATTTCATCGACCAGTGCAGCGTCGTCAAGCTTGGCAATCATCAAGGTCGGGTTCACCCCCGTTTTCACGGACACTTACGAGAAGGCCGATCAAGGCCATGAGG